>CAZGDT010000007.1:0-19514 GCA_964524245.1 uncultured Eubacterium sp.
GGGAGTACCATACATACAACAAATCTGTGCCGTGTTTGATAGTAACAAGAATATCATAAATGTATTCTCCGTCGTTGAAAACGACAAAACGGAACGACAGATTATGATGGATTTAAGAAAAGTTCTGCCTAACTACATGATGCCCGGAAAAGTATATATCCTTGATGATATGCCTTTAAATGACAATGGAAAATACGACCGAAAAAAGCTGAAAGAAATAATCGAAAGAGGATGATACCGAATGAAAACCGTATACACATGTTTTACCACCGACGTAATTCACGAAGGTCACTTAAACATCATTAACGAAGCGAAAAAATACGGGGAAGTTATCGTTGGTGTATTATCCGACGAAGCCATGATTAAGTACAATCAGTTTCCCACGATTTCATTCGAGGAACGCAAAAAACTGATGCAGTCTCTTCCCGGTGTAAGTCGTGTTGTTGTACAAAAAGACGTTATGTATGACGCTATAATCAAGAAATACCACCCGGACTACATCATTCACGGCGACAACTGGAATAACGGTCCGTTGAAAACCATTCGTGATAATGTAAAAAAATCGCTGCAGGTCTACGGCGGAGAGATAATCGACGTTCCCTATACATACAACGAAAATGTCCGACATATCGATGCGAAAATTCGCGAAAAACTGGTTATGCCGGAATTTCGCAGGAAGCGTCTGAAACAGCTCCTAGGGCTTCGCCCCATCGTAAAGGCACTGGAAGTCCACAGCGGCCTTACCGGTCTTATCGTCGAAAAAACAATTGTCGAACACGACGGAGAATATGACCAGTTTGATGCCATGTGGATCTCTTCGCTCTGCGATTCTACCGCCAAAGGAAAACCGGATATTGAATTGGTTGATATGACTTCGCGCTTCCGCACAATTGATGATGTTATGGAAGTAACGACAAAACCGATTATTTTTGACGGTGACACCGGCGGACAGATTGAACATTTTGTCTACACAGTACGCTCTCTGGAACGCATGGGAGTATCTGCCGTCATCATTGAAGATAAAACGGGACTGAAAAAGAATTCCCTGTTCGGAACGGAAGTCGAACAGACGCAGGATTCCATCGAGCATTTCAGTGAGAAAATACGGGCAGGTAAAAAAGCGCAATTAACGGATGATTTCATGATTATCGCCCGCATCGAAAGTCTGATATTGGAACGCGGAATGGAGGATGCGCTTTTACGTGCCTCTGCCTTCGTCAATGCAGGTGCCGATGCCATTATGATTCACAGTCGAAAAAAAGAACCGGATGAGATTCTAGAATTTTGTGATACATTCCGTCAGCATGACAGCGATACTCCGATTGTCGTTGTCCCCTCCTCTTACAATACCATTACAGAGGAGGAACTGTATTCCCACGGCGTCAACATTGTCATCTACGCCAATCAGCTGACACGAAGCGCTTTCCCTGCCATGGAACAGACGGCACGGGATATTCTTCGCTATCATCGCGCCAAAGAGGTGGATGATCGTCTGATGCCCATACACGATATTTTGACACTGATTGACACTTTGTAGGAAATTTCCGATAATGAATTATACAAATCAAGAAAGACGAGGTCATGATTTATGCAGGTACGGGATTTTGTAAATATACTGGACAGCGATTTTTATGTGGGGGTTCCGGATTCACAGTTAAAAGCACTTTGCGATTATCTGATGGTTCAATACGGCATTGACAAAAAACACCATATCATTGCCGCCAACGAAGGAAACTGCACTGCACTGGCTGCCGGATACCATTTGGCTACCGGAAAAATTCCAGTCGTATATATGCAGAATTCCGGCGAGGGAAATATCATTAATCCGGCTGCTTCTCTTCTTCACGAGGAAGTATACGGAATCCCCATGATTTTCGTAATCGGCTGGCGCGGAGAACCGGGCGTACCGGATGAACCTCAGCATATTTTTCAGGGGAAGATAACAAAAACGCTGTTAGATACAATGGAAATGGATTCTTTCGTTATCGGGAAAAACACTTCTTTATCTGAGACAGAATCTGCCATGACAAACTTTCAAAAAAAACTTTCTGCGGGAAAAAGTGTCGCTTTTATCATACAAAAGGGAGCTCTTTCTTATGATAATACACCGGATTATTCCAACGAAAATTCACTGAATCGGGAAGAAGTTATCCGGCATATTGTACACATATCACACTCCGATTCCATTGTATGCACAACAGGAAAAGCAAGCCGCGAACTTTTTGAAATACGGGAAGCGGACAAAGAAGGACATCAATATGATTTTTTGACCGTTGGTTCCATGGGCCATGCTTCTTCCATCGCCCTCGGCATCGCTCTTGCCAAACCGGAGCAAAAGCTTTGGTGCATTGATGGTGACGGCGCTGTTCTTATGCACATGGGGGCCATGGCACTCATTGGCAGTAACGCTCCCAAAAATCTGATTCACATTGTATTAAACAATGCTGCTCATGAGACCGTGGGCGGTATGCCGACCGCTGCCGGCACGGTAAACTTAACCGCCATTGCCGGCGGATGCGGTTATCCGCATACCACATCCGTATCCACCTTTGAAGACCTGGATCATGAACTTGCACTTGCAAAAAAAAGCAACGAACTTACTTTTATCGAAGTCCGTTGCTCTCTTGGCTCACGTAAGGATTTAGGACGCCCTACCGTTGCTCCTTCACAAAACAAAATAAACTTTATGAATCACCTGAACGAGGGGTAAGTACACCGATTTTTCTCTCCCATGTTTCTCTCGTATCTTCTCCGGCAAATTCCGTAAGGAGTTCAACATAAACTTTCCGCATCTGCTCAGACTGCACCAGCACCCTGTCACTGTAAACCACACCGGGCGTATTGCAGTAAGATTTCAACGTTTCTCTTGCACGGTCATCCGCCGGTCCTATTTCATCCATCATAAAGGCCGGAACATAAATCAGATGTTCCGTATATTTCATGAGATTTTTCGAGTAAAAAAGCGGATGAAGCGTCAACCCGTAATTGTACTCATCATATGGACACTGTATCACCATTTCGTCCGGACGGAATTTCGAAAAATCAAAGTTTTCATAATTCGTAATCACGACCTTTTCCGGATAACCTTCTAATTCGAGATGAGGTTCTTCTTTTTTGACTCTTCCGTAAGCATCCTTGTAATAATAAGACGCAGGAATTACATACACGTCCGTATCTTCCTCTTGCACAGCTGCACGCCAAAGAGCATCCAAACTCCCCCAAAGAGACGCTTTGTACGGAATAAATACAACAACCTTTTTTTCTTTCCATGTCTCAAGTTCTTCTGCCAGCCTTCCATCGAATTCTGACAGCACATCCGTATCCGGCACCTGCCCCCCCGTAAGTTTCGTATGAAGCTCAAAAATCATCTCACAATACTGCTCCATTTGTTTAACAAAGGGGTGCAGCGCTCCTTTTTCCTCCTCTACAAGAGTCCCTATCTGAATCGCCATTTCCTGGCAGTCTGCCAAAAGCTGCAAAACCAAATCATATTCCTGTTTTGTAAGAAACTCACATATTTTTTTATGTACCTCGGAGAAAAGCGGAAGAACGGATGTCACCTTTTCTTTCAGACTCTCAGCGGGAAACTTCTTTTCCCGTTTTTCTTCTTCCATTTGTTTTGAATACCGGAACGCATACAATTTTGCCCCCTCTGTTTCCTCCAAAAATTCCTGCTGTTTTTTATAAGAAGGATACTCATGCGCACCACCGGAGCGAATCGGCTCCCGCCATCCGCTTCCATATTTTATGGAAAGTATATCTTCATATCCTGCCGGTGACGGAAGTTTCGTATTTTCAAAAGGAAGCCATACAACCTCTTCATAATTCTTTTTAGGTAACCGGTAATTCGGATTTCTCATCCAGGCGGGTACATTCGTAATTTCATTGCTTCCATACTTCTGACACAGCATTTCTCCTGCCTGAACCTGAATCTGATAAAGCTGTCTTTGCAAATTCTCATTACGGTTTATCTTCATACCGCTCAGCTTCTCCAGCTTTTCCAGATGATATTCAAATTCTTCTGTTCTATGCATCACATTTTCGCATTTCTCCTGTCTAGTCCGGTACAAAAGCTGCACAGTACAATTGTAAATCTCCCGGTAACGTTCTTCTGCCTGCGGATTGGCCGGAATGGAGTCCAGCCAGAATATGTCAAGTCCCGCCACATACGGATATCCGTGATATTTCTCCAGCAGGTCTCCTTCCACCACATGAACTCTGGAATTCAGCACTCTGCCAACCAGGTTGTCATAATTCTCCGTCGTTCTGCAATCCCAGAACCAGCATTCTTCTGGAAGTTCTCGGTCAGCCACTTCACAAAATTTATCATAATCGCCACGGAGCATACAGATATCGATATCATCATCCCACGGAATTCTGCCACCATGGCGAACCGCACCCAACAGCGTCCCCCACTCTGCAAAATAGCGGATATGATGTTTCTCACAAATTTGTCCGACGATTTCCAACACTTTCATCTGTGCCGCCCAGGCACGTTTCATAAGCGCAGGGATAAAAAATCCTTCCCGGACTTCATCTTCAAAATAGGATTCCGGAAATTCCATCATTCACCTCCCGAAACACAGGATTCATACAATGAGCTTTTCGCTCCATGAATCTTTTTTTCCCACATTTGCTTCGTATCTTCACCGGCAAACTCCGTCAGAAGCTCCACATAGACTTCTTTCATCTGTTCTGACTGCACAACAACTTTATCGGCATGTACAACTCCCGGTGTGTTGCATAAATACCGCAGTGTCACACGTCCTCTTTCATCTTCCGGTTTGATTTCATCCATGGCAAACGGCGGAATAAAAATCAGCTCATCCGTATATTTGACAAGATTGGATGAGTAGAAAAACGGATGAATGGTCAGCGCATAATTGTATTCATCATATGGATATTGTGTTACTATAATATCCGGATGATGTACTTCAAAATTATATTCCTCGTAAGACGTAATCGTAACCCCCTCCGGATAATCCGTCTCATAATGAGGCTCATCCGACTTCACTTTTCCATAATCATCTTTGTAATAATACGGAGCCGGAATAACATAGACATTCGCATCCTCATCGTCCATGGCCGCCCGCCACGCTTTTTCCATTCCGTTCCAGTATGCCGTTTTGTAAGGAATAAACACAATTTCCTTCTTCTCATGCAGATGTTGTTCCATTGCATCGGCAAGTTTTCCATCCCACAGGGCAAGCTCTTCGCAAAATTCGGATATCACCCCGGTCTGAAAACAATTCTCTTCACCTGTCAAAACCGTATAAAATTTGAAAACGAACTCACAGTACTGTTCCAAAATCCCCACTACGGCATTGCCTTCTCCAAGCCTTTCATCAATCATGCCGCCAAGCTGTATCGCTGTTTCCTGGCATTCTCCGAGAATCGCTGCCGCACTTTGTCCGTCTGCATTCTCTGCTTTCTTTTTTACCTCTTCGTGAGCTTCGCAAAACAGAGGGAGAAACGCCTGTGCCTGTTCCTTTAATGATACACCGGGCTTCCTCTCAGCATGAATTTTATCTGCTTCCTGTCCGGAATAATGATACTGAAACGGTTCAATCTTCATCTGATCCCGTATCGTATCATGTACACCCTTATAAGCCGGATATGCATGCGAATCACACGCACGAACCGGTTTTCTGTAATCGCCATATTTTAGACGCAGAAGACGGTCATACTGCGCCGGCACGAATACCGTCGTATTTTCAAACGGCATCTCCACTGCCTCTCTATAATAAGATTTCGGAAAACGATACTCACGATTTTTATAATAATAGGAAATGGCAGTAAGTTCCTTGGAGGTTCTTTCATCAAAGCGTGCCGCCACATTTTCCAGCGCCCTTACAAGCTGGCGTTTCATCGGTTTCTCCGGATCAATCGTTATGCCGCATATTTTTTCAAACCCACGAAGCGCGTAATCGATTTCTTCGCCCTCCATATCATTTTTGTCGATATGACAATTTAACTCCGCGACCAGGTTGGTCAATTCCCAAATCGCATCCTTCCCTGCCCGATCCGGCGGGAGATAATCCAGAGCGAACAAATCAATACTGGAAAGATACGGATATCCGTGATGTTTCGGCAAATCCTTTTCCTGTATAAGGGAAATCGGATAATTAATAATTTTCGTCACCATATTGTCCGTATCATGCGTACGGTAATTCATAATCCAGTAGCCTTCCGGAAGTTCGTTCTCCGCAATTTTCAGAAACTTCTCATAATCTTTTCGCTTCATGCACAAATCCATGTCATCATCCCATGGAATCATGCCGCCGTGCCTCACTGCACCCAGAAGCGTCCCCCATTCCGCATAGCAGGTAATCCCGTTCCGTCTGCACACATCCATCACCGCTTCATATACTTCCAACTGGGCAGCCCATGCACGCTTCATCATCCCGGGCACAAAAAACCCCTCTCTGACCTCATCTTCAAAAAAAGATTCCGTAAATTCCATAATCACACTCCGTTCATTCCAAATCCGCATAAGATTTCTTTTTAAGAAAAAAACAGGAGACACCGCTGTCTCCTGTTTTCTGTACAACAATTTGATTCAGCTTTAACAAGCCATCCTCATATCGATTACTGCAGAAGGGAAAGTACACCCTGATTTGCCTGATTGGCCTGAGCCAGCATGGAAGTAGCTGCCTGCTGCAAGATTGTCTCCTTGGAGAATCTTGTCATTTCATCAGCCATATCAGTATCACGGATACGGGACTCAGCAGACTGAAGGTTCTCAGCCGCATTGTCATCCACCTTAATCGTGTACTCAAGACGGTTCTGAATCGCACCGAGTTTGCTTCGCATAGTGGACACGCTCTTCAGCATAGTATCTACTGTGTTAATAACCTTTGCAGCACTTCCGCCTGCAGCACCCTTCAATACACTGATACTGGACCAGGATGTCTTCGTAATCGTAACAGAAATTCCCTGTCCGTCATTGGCACCAACCTGCAGCCACTGTTTACTGTACTTGCCATCCAACAATTTTTTCTTGTTGAACTCAGTCTGATCATTGATACGTTTATACTCTTCTTTCAACTGATCAATCTCATCCTGAATCTTCTGGTAATCGTCTTCACTTGTAGACTCCAGAACACCTGTGTTACCAGCCTGAACTACCAGCTCACGGGTTCTCTGCAAGATGGCATGCTGCTGCTCCATAGCACCTTCAGCTGTCTGAATCATGGAGATACCGTCCTGAGCATTGTCAGAAGCACGATTCAAACCACGAACCTGAGCTCTCATTTTCTCAGAAATAGCAAGTCCTGCTGCGTCATCCGATGCACGGTTAATTCTGTAACCGCTTGCCAGTTTCTCTGTAGACTTAGTAAGATTGTTTCCTACGATGCCCAACTGTCTGTTGGCATTCATTGATGTAATGTTGTGTTGTACGATCATAATGATTACCTCCTTGTAATACACCGCAATTCCTTTTGCGGGTTGTTTTTATTTTTGTTATAATATCGAAAGAAGTGACGGCATCATCACGGGCCCTGCAATCAATCCCGCCACATTCTTTCGTTACTATCTCTATCAGGTCATTTCTTCCTGACATTATATATATCGGAGCGTTTCCAGGATACTTAACCCCTTTTTTACATTTTTTTATTTTTTTTCATTAAAGTAATGTGACTCTTCCGGGCGGTTGACATTCGCCATGTTCTGATAATAGCTTGACGCAGTCCGGCTGTTTACATTGAAATCGCGTATCCTTTTACGCTCTTTAGAAAGAAACCCCTTAAATCTTGTACTGTTCTGACTTTCCAGTGCCTGAATGGAGGCACCAAGTGCCGATATGGATGTGATTAACTCCTGCATCCTGTGAACGGACTCCCGGTACATCTCACGGTTCTTTACGATTTCATCCTTCATCATACCGAAAAGCCGGTCAAATCCGGAATCAATCTCGTTCAGACTGTCAATTCTCTCACCTTTTTCCTGCATGGTTTTTTCAAAAGCATCGACATCCGGCTCATTTTCCCGCAGAATACGCTCCTGCTCTTTCGTCTTTTCATAAATAAACTGCAGAATCGCTTCTTTCTTCTTCAGAGCATCCGTCATCATGTCCACATAGACACGGTTCTGATCTTTCTTCTCCATACAGTATCCCCCATCACTTTCCGGCCGCCAGTTTCATGACTTCCTTCCATGTGTCGCGCATCTCGCGGACACGTTTCAACGCTTCCTCCAGCATAACCGGATCCTTTTTAATATTGGCCTGCACCATACAGTCATAAATGTAGACATATACCTTTTCAAACTCTTCCCATACCGGATACTTGCGGTCAAGTGTAACACGAAGTTCCGTAATAATTGCTTCCGCCTTTTTGATGTTCGTATTTACTTTCTCATAGTCTTTGTTCTCCAGACCGGTCATGGCAATATTACAGAACTTAATCGCTCCCTCATACAACATCAGTGTCAGCTCCGCCGGCGACGCCGTCATAACAGCATTCCTCTGATAATTGTTTATACCCTGTCGTGTATACATAAGCTACTCCTCCGTCAACTGCCAAACAGACTGCTAAGTGAACTTGTCTGAGACTGCAGCTTCGACAATGCCGTCTCCATCGCCGTATACTTCTCATAGTAGGAATCTTCCAAATCTGCCAGACGGTCTTCCCACTCTTCCAGTTCGTCTTTGTAATCCGACAAATCATTTTTCATCTGTATATCATTATAAAATGTCAATGCACTACTCATATTTTGCTTATAAGACATCTTATCCGCCATCGTGGTACGCAGCTTCGTAAACACACCGCTGAGTGTCTCCATTACGGCTTCCGGATCAGACTCCAGAGCTTTTTTCAGCTTGTCATCCCGGTCGGCATACGTAGCATCATCCGCATCTCCATAAATATGCAGCAGTCCGCCTTCCGAATAGTTCGTGGATGTCATAATACCAAACGAAGACAATGCATATTTCTTTCCATCATATTCCACCGTCGTCATCATGGCACTCCGCATACTCTGCATCAAATCACTCAATGTGGAATCACTCCGAAGAAGGGAATCTTTAATCTTCTTCTCCCACAGTTCGATATCGGAATCCGTCATCGCTTCCTTCTCATCTGAAGTCAGCGGCTCATAGCCCTTGGAAGACTCGGCATTGTACAGTTTATACATCTCCGACATCAGTGTGTTGTATTCTTTCAATGCCGTTTTAATGGAATTGTAAACAGCATCCACATCGTTCGACACCGAGAAATTAATCATCTCTCCCGGCTGTGTCAACCCGGTCAGTGAAATGCTCAGGCCGTTCGCCGTCACCGTCGTCTCAGAAGATGTCAGCGTCGCACCGTTCAAAAGAATCTCACTGTCAGATGCTTCAATCATTGCAAACCCGGAAGGAGCTGTCCCCACAGCTTTCGCAACACCGTTCGCATCCGTCTGAATATCCGTCAATCCGAGACTTTGCAATGCAGATACCGATAATGTTTCACTGCGCTCCTGAATACCGGCATATGCTTCCACAACATCCTTGATGTCCGTTCTGACGTCATCTTCCGTCAACCCCTGCATTCCGTCAAATCCAACAATGGCATCACTGTCCTTACCAAAGTACTTTTCCCTGCCGGCAGCATCCAACGCCAGAATATCATCCTTTGTTTTTCCACTGAACACAGCTGCATCAATGCGAAGTTTTACATCTTCGTTGTTTTCTATTTCCTGATTTACAAAAGCTTCCGTATCAGCTGCCGCTTTCGCTGCTGCCGCTTCTTCATCCGCTTCCGTATTCAATGCTTCACTGTAAAATCTTGAATAATTCTCATTGTACAATTCGGCTTTCACATAAGCAGAAGCAGCAGATGCCGCACTGCCTGATTTCGTCTCATATGAGGCTTTTGCCAAAGCACTCCATGCTTTTTCATACTCATCGGAACCTTCTGCCGCCCCACGTAATGTCTTCAATGCGCTGTCAACAACAGAACGGTTTGCAGAACTCATCCCATCATAGCCGACTGCCGTCTTTACGGCTTCCTGTCCGTCCAGCTCCGTCTGTGACACCGCTGAAGAAGTAATGGAAAAGCCATTGGCAACACCGCTCTTTTTACTGCTGATAAATAATCTCTGCTGAGTAACATCATAATTGGCATTCAATCCGGCATTTTTCAGTGCCGATACAAAATCTGAAATCTTTGTGTCAGATGTAATGGTAAAATTGGTTGTCTGTCCTCCGGACGTAATCTGAATCTCTTTATTCAGCAGGGAAGCATCCAAATCCACCAGCTTCTCTTTCGCTGATTTGGCGCTAAGCTTAGCACCTGTCAGATACTGCGTCGTGGCAATGCTGTTAATTTCCAAAGTATAGCTGCCGTTCACCGCAGCGGAACCAGCTTCCACGCTCACCTTTGACGCATCAGATACCGTTGTCTTTTTTGTCTTGTATGCAGAACTCAACTGCATCTTACTGACCTGTTCGTTATATAATTTGACAAGCTTCGTGTTCAGATCTGACCACGCCGTCTGCTTCCACTCCAGCTTCGTCTTTGCTTTCTCAACTTTTTCTTTTTTCAGGCTTTGGGCGGACATCAATTCTTTCACGATCGCTTCCGTATCCAGTCCGGATACGAGCCCACTCATTCGAATTGCCATATCAACACCTCCATTCTATCGTCTTTCATCCACCAGAATACCGGCCATTTCCCACATCTTCTGAAGCATATCCAATGACTTCTCCGGTGGAATCTCGCGAATCACTTCCCCGGTCTCATCATCAAATACTTTGATGGAAACACGCTTTGTCGCTTCATGATAAGAATACTCGCAACGGGTCTTCTCCATGTGGCGGTTCGCGCGGGATACCGAATCACTTATGGTAGCCTCGCTCGGTGCATGTTCCTGATTCTGTTTGTCCTTTTCCAGCGGTTCTTTTTCCATGACTTTTCTGCCGGCAGACAGATTCTGCTGTACGCTTTCCGTATGCAATGGTACAGACGAACTCTCCACCTGCGCGGTACCATTCCCGGCACCTACCTTACTTATTCTTTCAAAATCCATATCAAACACCTCCATGTGTAAATAGAAAGAAACGTTTTCCTTAACTTAAAGTAAATATCGGTTCCATCCGATAAATTCTTAACCCCATCCCCTAAAAAAGCTCACTCAGGGCTTTCGGATCCGGCGTGTTGGCAGCCTCTGCATTTGCCTGCTGTATCTGTACGTAAAGTTCTTTCCGGTAAATCGGAACACTTTTCGGAGCGTCAATTCCGATTTTAATCTGATCACCCTTGATTTCCAGAACCGTAATCTCAATATTGTCATTAATAATAATTGATTCGTTTATTTTTCTCGCTAATGCCAGCATATCATCAGTCCTCCTTTTTTTCATTGAGGATGTCATATACTTTATATTTCACCTCATAGTCCTGATTTTCACAGATAATCTGAGCCCCTTTTCGCGTATCTGCATTAATAATAATCGGTGCTTTCAAATTTACGGACATCTGCTTAATTTCCTGCGGCACGGTCATCGTCAGCAGAATCACCAGATTCTCTTCCGTCAGCTCACCGAGATGATTCAGAAGCTCATCTTCCACTACGGGATTGTAGTCTTCTTTTACTATCCACGGTTTGATAACCGGCAGTGCCAGAGTCGGCTCCTCTACACTCTGAAGCCAGCATATATTGGATTCTTCTTTCTCACAATCATATAATATGGTAAAACGCCTGTAATCCGTCAATCCAATCAGGCCGCGCTCAAAGGTGATGATTTTCTCTTCCGGCAAATCTACTTCTCCAAAAAATTTCGTTTTCACTAACATAATCGATACCTTCCTTCCCATTTATCAAATAAAGTTCAACAGTGACTGACCAAGAATCTTGGATGTGGCATTCAGTGTGGCCTGATACAGAAGATCCGCTTCCGAGAAATTTACATAAGCTTCTCCGAGGTCTGCATCTTCATTATCTGACTTTGCTTCTTCCGTATCGATTTGCTGCTGCTCCAGTTTCGATTTTGTCATGCTCATGCGATTGTAGCGGGAACCGTGATCCGCCAAAGCTACATTGAGGTCATCTTTTGCATTCTGGCATGTTGTTATGGCAGCCCCCAACGCTTTCGATAAAACGGTTTTCTGCAAATCAATTTCCGTCTCAATCTGATTCTTCAATTCGTTCAGATTGGCAAGTGTCGTTTTATCATTTTCATCACAATCATCAATTCGTTTCTCAACGGATTTGAGGTTTGCTTCCATAACATCTAAATCGTTACAGATATTTGTAATGTCCGTAATTGTTCTTCCAACCGAAAGATTAATGGAATTGCACCCTTCCGTATTCACCATCAGCGTCTGACTGAAATTAATCTGGTACAGCATCTGCTGGTCACCGGCTGTCCGGTAATTAGCGGTTTCGCCGGTGGCATTGTTCTTCGTGGAACAGTCAAAATAATGTTCCGGTCTTACTTCATTTTTTTCAAAATCTGTTTTTTGATATACAACACTGAGATCCTTTCCTGCACGGACACTGTTATAAATGTTATCACCAAAAACAAGCTCGCCTGTTTCCGGCACGAAATACACTTCATCTGCTCCCGGGTGTAAATGTTCATTGTATGTCGTATCATCAGCAATGCTTTTCGTGACGGCAGTTAATGCTTTTTCTACACCTGTAGAGTCGGTATAAGTCACGGTAACTGTCTGATTGGTATCCAAATCATCATAAGACACCAGCACCCGATGCGTCGTAGCAAATTCAGACGCCTGATTTGCATAATCATCCGCCGTGGCGGTATCACTGTAGACAGCCTGGCCATATACATATTGATATTTATTTATGGAATTGATGTCAATATTCTCCGTAATGGTGTACGTGACATCACTTTGCGCTTCATCAAACAGCATCGGCACATCCGTACGAAAACCGGTAAAAAGATATCGTCCGGCATAATCGGCATTCGCATCCTGTTCATATATATATTCCGAAAACTGTTTCAGCTGCGTCACGATATCCGCACGGTCCTTCTCACTGTAAGTTCCCGTCGCAGCCTGCGTACAGTAGTCAATCATATCCGTCAGTCTGTTGTTTACATCTTTCAGACTGGTTTCTGTCGCGTCCATCCAGGATGTCGCATCTTTGATATTGGTCAGATATTGGTCAATCTCAGCCAGAGTGGTACGGTACTTCAGAGCACGGACGGCAATCGTCGGATCATCCGAAGGTCTCTGGATTTTTTTCTGCGTATTGTACTGTGTCAGATACTTGTTATATGCCACTTTGTTTTTCTGCATATTCAATAAAGAATTATTGCGCATCATCGTATTCGTTACTCTCATGGCAGCCTCCATTCCGAAGTTTAAAATTCTCTTCTTTTATATTATCACTTTATTCTTATACTGCGGTTTCATTAATCAGTTTATCCAGAACTTCATTCAAAACACTCAGTACTTTGTACTGATTCTGCAGCATGTTCTGGAATGTAATTAAATCTGAACCTTCCTCATCTTCGTCAACACCGGATACGGATTTACGGTTCGTATCAATGGCATATAAAAGATTACTCTGATTCTTTTCCATTGATTCTGCTTTTTGCGTATCTACACCGAGCAGCGCCGTCAGGGACTGAACGAAAGAGTCCGGAGCACCGTGAACGAACATTTTGGAATTATCCTTAATCTCCGTAAGACGTTGGAGATTATCACCGTTATCATTTCCGATGTTTTCATCGGCACTCTTTTTCATTTTGCATGCCAAAAGTCCCGGATCATCAATCACTTCCCGCGTGACAGAGAAGTTTAATGCCGTCATGTAATAGTAGGAACCCGTATATGTTCCGTCAGCATTTTTCACAGCTTCCGAGGTAAATGACGCGTCTTTTCCATCCACTGACTCACTGAATATATAATTGTCGCCGGTTGCCGTCACTGTGGCATTGAAAAAATCAACCCCTAAATTGTCATTCAGGTCATATCCTTCGTTTTGAACACGATTGAATTCCTGTGCAAACGTACGCACGAACTCATTCAGCTGTGCCATGTAATAAGGTACCCCACGGCTGTCCACCTGTACACCGACATTCGCCGTATATCCATTGTTAAGCGCTATCGTAAGCGCCTTTGCATCGGCTGCCGGAGTTTTATCTTTCAAAGTGAATTCATATGTAAATTTGCCGTCAGCATCTACTTTAACTTCAAAGTTGTCATAGGCATAAACATGATTGTTTATTGTTATTTCGCCATCCTGTGCCGGAATATTCAGCACCTGCACGTCATTACAATTTGTGTTGCTCACAGTCAGAACAAGATTACCGTCTGTATTATTTTGAAGGCCTGTAATTGTTCCGTTCAGATTTGTGGCATTGTTACCGTCGCGTGTTTCCACACATGCCTGCAGCTGACCGCCAAGTGATGTACTGTACATATTGAACGTACTTCCATCTGCCCAGGAAATGTCATACAAACCGGTAATGTCATTGATGTTGGTATAAGTATCTTTCTGAGTTGCCACAAGCGGATTTACTTTATAAGTATCTACCAATGTACCCCCATTTACGTATACATAATATTGATTCTCCCCGACACCGTCTATCGGCGGAATCTCTTTAATTTCCACATTACAGTACTGAGACAGTTCATCCACCAGAAGGGAACGCTGATCCCGCAAATCATTTGCAATTGCTCCGTATGCCTCCACTGTATCAATCTGCTTATTCAGAGATACGATTTTTTCTGCATATGAATTAATCTGATCCACACAGGTTTTTATCTGTGTATTGGCTTCATCCTGAATCTGCTGCAATCCGTCAGCCACATTGTTTACATATTCCGTAAATGTTTCTGCCAGCGTTACGGCCTGACGCCGAACCGTGCTGTTATTTGGATTTCCTTTTAAATTACTGAGGCAGGCAAAAAAATCATCAAAAGCATCTGTCAGTCTGGATTTATCTTTACTCGTTACATTACCACAAATCTGATCCTGCAACGCCTTCATGTAATAAGTTTCCGTTGAATAGTAATTGTAATAAGACTGCGTCTTCTGATACTTTGTATCGTAGTATTCATTACGGTTTCTCGTGACGCTGTCGACATTGACACCATATCCCTGTACCGTTACGGATGTTTTGTTTCCCACCATGGAAACCATATTCACCGTCTGTTTGGAATATCCTTTTGTCTCAATATTGGCAACATTATGCGCTGTCGTCTGAAGAGCCGCATTATATGTCATCATGCCCGATTTTGCAATTTCTAATGTACCAAATGTAGATGCCATATTATCATCCTCCTAACCGTTCAATCAAATACTCCAACATTTCCGCCACCGTAGTGATATAACGCGATGACGCATTGTAGCACTGCTGATATTTAATCAGATTGGAAAGTTCTTCATCAGAAGAGACTCCCATCACATTCTGTCTTTCATTTTCCAATGTATACACCGTCGTGCTCTGATTCTCAATAATTCCATTCCAAATACTTCCCTGAATCCCCAGTTCTCCTATCATACCGTCATAAAAATGTTTAATGTCATACGTTGTCATGGAATTCGGATTCAGTGTTCCGATATCTTCTTCAAAAGAACTTGCAATGCTCAAAAGTTCATTGTTCGCATATCCGTCTTTTCCATCATGCGCATCGCTGTACATGGTAGGAAGAGTGGATGAATCTCTCGCCACAACAGGATTTGTTATCAACTGTCCTATTGTGTACATTGTATAGATATCAGAAGTATCTTCTTCATTATACTGATAAACTTTCATTACCGAAGTTGTACCGTTGTCATTCACAACAGTAACGTCTTTTTCCGTATATCGATCGGTCCCCCTGCGGGAAAAGAGCTCGGTTCCCATCGTTCTGTTGGCATCGTCTCCGATCAGTGCCTTTTCTTCATCTAAAATCTGTATCGTCTCGATATGTGTTCCCGTTACGTTGCCTTCTTCGTCTTTATCTTCCACTTCGACCTGAATGCTTTTGTTCGGGCAGAGTACATCATTGACTTTTGTAACAATTCCATGCACCAGCGTATCCAATTCACTCTGAATCGTCATTACCACAGATGCACCTACGGTTTTGTTATATACTTCCAGGTCGTCGTTGAACTTCTCCATGGCACGATTGTAAGCAGCCGTATCCAATGTGCCGCCAACCGTATAATCTTCTTCCTCCGGCTTTTGTGGAACATTTATGTAAGTAGCCGCGTAGTTCCCGCGTGCCACCATAATTCCACGCAGTCCGCCGACATCCGTGTTGTTTTTGCTCGAATATTCGAGACTGTCATATCGAAAATAATTCTCTCCCGTCGCCCAGACAGGCTTCAAAAGTTTGGACGTATCACTTTCATATACCGTCATCAGTCTATATTGATTGACTGCATCCAGAAGATACCCGCCTTCGGAGTAAATCATAATCGTTCCGTCTGCTTCCTCGCTGGTTTCAAAAGTGATATATTCTCCAAGCTCATCCAATAATTCGTTCCGTTTGTCACGATAATCATTTGCCGGTTCGCCTGTTGCTTCAAATTTTTGAATCTGTTTATTTAAATCACGAATCTGTTCCACGATATTGTTGATGGCATCAACCTGATTTTTTACTTCTGTATTCAAACTTGTCTGATAAGTGTCCAGCTCTTCCTGAAGCACTTTTGCTTTTTCAATAAACTGAGATGCTACCATCACCAGCTGGTCCTTATATACGATGTCATCCGCATGGGTGGCGAGGGAACTGAGTGCTCCCCAAAGATCATTGATGCTTGTTTTGAATTCTTCACCATGAAGTTCACCCAACATATCTTCTATTTCCATTGACGCCTTGCTGTTCGCCTCATAAAACCGCTGACGTCCCACCTGCAAACGGTACTGTTCATCCAAAAACACGTTGCGTATCTGTCTTGTCAGGGAAATTGTAGTTCCCGTACCTATCTGCAGAACATTATCATGTGTTCCATAGGAGGTCTGATAAAAAGAGTCTGTCACAAGAACCTGCTGCCTTGTATAACCGACTGTCCCGGCATTTGCCAGATTGTGAGAAGTAACGGTAAGCGAACTTTGAGCAGACTGCAGCCCCGAAACTCCCGCATTAAAACTTGTCATCAGATTTCCCATTTTCTCATCTCCTTGCCATATCTTCTATCAAAAAACACGTACATCTTACGAAAATAAAGCAGACGCAGTCAATCGCTTCCCTGCGCCTGTTATTGTTTTGCATCAAACATCCCATGCTGCGGTGCCATGCCGGCCACTTCCGACGCATCGCTGGAATAATTGCTGCTTCCCGAAGACATCCGTGTACTTCTAATTACATTCATATTATATTCTACCATATCAATGGCCTCTTTTAACAGGTCTTTGTTCTGGTCATTTAATTCCTGCAGCCGGGAAACGGTTCTCCGTAACCGATCGTGCACCTCCTGCAGTTTTTTCTGATCCTGCGGCTGATTCTTTAACACGGAAGCAATCTGCTCTAACGTAATCGTCTTCGGGTCACGGCCAAGAACAGTAGCAATGTCCATCGCTACCTGTTCCCGCTTGTTCTCCAAAGCAGACGTCCGATCCACCAGTTCACGCTCCTGAACGGCTATTTCCCGCAGTGCATCCAAATCATTTGAAATAATCGCTCTCGTTTTTTCTTCTTCTACCGGAATCAGCTGCCCGTAAAGACTTTCCTCTTCATTCAGTGTCTGAATCAGTTCTTCCATCAAGCTTGCCAAAGAAACGCCCTCCTACTACTTTCAAGATAACAGCTGATCTGCCATTTTGTCAGCTACGTCTTCAATGGATACCGAATACGTTCCTGCCGCCATCTGTTCCTGTATCTCTTTCACACGGTCAGCACGAACATCCGAAGACTGCATGGCAGCCTGCTTCGCTACCTGATAAGCACTTCCAAAGCTGGAAATCTCCAAAGAATCTTTGCCGCCTGTCTTTCCTGTTTTAGGAGTGTTCTTTGTTTTGTTGGTCTGATAAATCCGGTTTACCTGCATATAAGCATCAACTCTCATGACACAACGCCTCCATTCTTACAACATTATTACCAATAACTTCGCTTTACACTATATTTATCGGACGAAGAAAAAGAAATATTAATGTTGTTTTCAAAAAAGTTTTATTCCAGCTTCAGGGTGTTCTGCTGCAAATTTGCCTTTTGCCCTTTGGCAGCACGTTTACGATTACGAACCCTTCTTGCATTTAGTATTTTCCCATTGTATTCAAATGTTTCCGCCGCCGGATGAACCAACGTGGCAAATGCCAGGTAATCATTTTTATCAAGAGCAATGGCCTTTACCCCGCGGCTTGTTTTCTTAAATTCACTCACTTCTCCTACCGGGAATCCTAACGACAGCCCCTGTTCAGTCAAAAGTATTACTTTCTTTGTTCCGGTAAGCACATCTGCCGCCGTCAGCATGGATATTCCCACAACACAATCTTCTGCATCCAGTTTCGTTGCCGCAATCATCTGACGGCCGGTCTCAAATTCTACACCGGACACAAGCTTTATGTAACCACTTCTCGTGGTAAACATCAGAAGGGACTCAAAAAGATCTTCAAAACTTGTATACAAAAGTCCCTCTTCTTCATTGTCCATCCTGCAGAGAGAATGTATCAGCGCACCTTTATCCTTCATTTTACATCGCGGTATTTTTTCTACTTTTACCTGGTGCATATTTCCTTTATCCGTAAAAATGCAGAGTTTATCCGTGTTTTTTATTTTAATTACAAAAGTAAATTCACTCTTTGTTTCCTCGCCGGCGCGTCCAAATGCCGTCGCATCAATTGCCTTCGTATAGCCAAACCGGTCAATGCAGATGTACAAATCTTCCACTACTACTTTTTCCACATATGCCTGTGCCGTCGTATCGGTCAACGAGGTCCGGCGCGGCACGTTAAACTGTTTCTTAAATTCTCTTAATCTCCCTTTTATCACCTTATACAGTTCCTTCACATCTGAGAGAATCTTTTCATACTCAGCTATATTTGACAAAAGTGTATCATTTTCTTCGTGAAGTTTAAGAATTTCCAGCCCAATCAGTTTGCTTAACTGCATGGCAAGAATCGCATCTGCCTGATTTTCCGTGAAGTTCAGCGTCTTTGCCTCCTGTTCGGATTCTGTGGTTTTGAATCGGATTCCTTCCGTCACTCCGCTGATAAGACAGCCCTTCGCCTGTTTCACGGAAGATGACCCCCTCAATATCTCAATAATCAAGTCAATGACATCCGTCGCCTTCATCAGACCCTCGACAATCTCCAGCCGTTTTTTTGCCTTTTGCAAAAGAAATTGATACTCTTTCGTATATAAGTCTTCCTGGAAAAGAACAAATTCCTCAATCATGGATTTCAAGTTAAAAACTTTCGGTTGTCCCGGCTGTTCGCCGCTTCCTAACGGACGAATCGCCAGAAGATTCACGCCATATGTGTCCTCCATCTGGGATTTCTTATATAATCCATTCAGCAGATTTTCAACATCTCTCCCTTTTTTTACTTCGATGACAATTCGGATTCCTTCTTTTGATGACTCGTCACGCACGTCGTAGATTTCATCAAACACTTTTTCTTTTGCAAGAGATGCAAG
>CAZGDT010000008.1:0-19315 GCA_964524245.1 uncultured Eubacterium sp.
AAATGGATTCCAGCTCGGAATATCCCAGACTGACAAGTGCACGTTCCATCCTTTTCCTGGAGCAATTACACGAAAAAGAGGTCTGTATTCTGTCAGAAAAAACGGAAACATCAAATCCGTCCAGAATATCCATAATAATCTGCTCCGGCGTAGAACCGTTTGATAATAATGTCGTAACAGGTTCTATGCCGGCAAGTCTTTCCTCTAATGTACGAATCACATCTTCCCCGGTATCCGGCATCAGTTGAATAATATACCCTCCCGCCTGTGCAACCGTATTATTTTTGTTCATAAGAACACCCAGTGCCACAGAAGATGGAGTCTGTTCAGAGGCTGCAAAATAATAAGTTAAGTCTTCTGCAATTTCGCCGGAAACAAGCTGAATCTGTCCTGAATACGGCTCTTTCAAACCCGTGTCACGAATCACGGTTAAAATGCCTAGATCTAAAGCTTTTCCAACATCCAGTTTCCCCTTCGGACTTGCCGGAAGAGAAACTGTCGGATTAACGGCATATCCTTTTACATGCCCGAAAGCATCGGCCGTCACCGTTAGTCCTTTTACCGGCCCGCTGCATTGTATCTGAATGGTGAGAAGGTCTTTTTCTCCTTTCATCATCGCCCCCATCATGGCTCCTCCGGATAATAATCGTCCCAGTGCAGCCGTAATAACCGGACTTGTCTGATGGCGTTTCCTGGCTTCCTCAACCAGATTACGGGAAGTTATGGCAAAAAAACGAATTTGTCCTTTTGCGGCAGTCCCTCTTATAATATAATCATTATTATATTCCATTTTGCCCCTCCTGATTCCCATCGCATAAAAAGAATGCATCTGGAGGGATTCGAACCCCCGACCAAAGGCTTCGGAAGCCTCTACTCTATCCACTGAGCCACAGATGCATTACCTAAACATTATATATCAATGGATTGAGTTTTGTAAAGTCTTTTTTACATAAAAAACTTTTTTTCTTCCCGACTGTAATAATAAGCATGGTCTGACAGAATTTCTTCCTCTTTAACATGATTTTCGTTAATATCCTTAACCATATGGGATAAACTTTCCAATGAATCATTATTATTGTCCGGAAGAAGAAGCAATTCATGAATGCTGCTTGGGAGAATATAAAAATCACAATTCATTTTCTCTGCCAGCTTTTGTATCAGGTCTTCATACAGAATAGCCGCAGCTCCATTAATTCTTGGTTGATTGGAAAGAATATAAATCTGACATGCTTCATCCTGTGTTTCCGGTATGTCATTTATCAATTCTCCCAGCAACTCTGACATCGTATGTTCAAGCGTATCCACAACCGGCGGAAATATTTTTTGTGTATTTGTGTGTGCCAGTGAAAACAAATCTTTAGTTGAAACATTCCATTTCTTCTGTAATTCGTTCGTTATGCAGAAAGACTCCATCCCTTCCCCGGACAAACGATGAACTACAAGAAAAACAATGGCCAAATCAAGAAAAGCAAGATGCGGTATTCCTGACAAATACTGTTCATTTCTCTCTTTTGATACAAGTCTGTAAATAATTTTCTCCTTACAGACCGAATAATCTGCGGAAAAGGAATAGTATTGCGTTTCCTGTTCATCAATATTTTTCAGGGCACTATGAATCCGGACAGCGATTTCTTCTATCGTATTCTTTTTTTTACAATAATCATCATAAAAATGATCAATGTAAACAGTCGGTGCAACCGCTCCTGAAATACGTCGAATAATAATACCGTATTTTTTTGTATTATTATTTTTAAGAAAAACATCCCCTCTCATCTCATATTCTTCCTGTGGAAAATATTTTTTCAATTCTTCCGTTAACAGCTGCAAAAAATTTTGTTTCGTCATATCGACTCCCTTCCCATTATTGCAACCTATGACTTTGTGGAAAAATTGTAACAGACGGAAACACTAAATGCAAGGATTGTTTGACGCTTTTACAGGCGTTTTACGCTCAAAAAAACGCCCCGGAAACTCTATCGTTTCCGAAGCGTAATAACCTGTTAATTAAAATTTATACAATACCCTGAGCAGTCATAGCCTCTGCCACTTTCTCGAAGCCGGCTATGTTTGCACCAACAACATAGTTCTTTTCAAAACCATATTTTTTCGATGCATCATCACAGGCATGGAATATATTAACCATAATACCCTGAAGTTTTGAGTCTACCTCGTCAAAAGTCCAACTCAATCTTTCACTGTTCTGTGACATTTCCAATGCGGATGTCGCAACACCGCCGGCGTTTGACGCTTTACCCGGCGCAAACAGCACACCATTTTCCTGCAGATATTCCGTTGCTTCAAGTGTTGTCGGCATATTGGCACCTTCCGCCACGGCAGTGACACCGTTTGCTACAAGTGCCTTTGCATCATCAAGATTAAGCTCGTTCTGAGTTGCACAAGGAAGCGCAACATCACATTTAACACTCCAGACGCCTTTTCCTTCATGATATTCAGCGCTTGATCTTGCAGCAGCATATTCAGTCAGTCGTGCACGTTTTACTTCTTTTACTTCTCTTAAAAGATCAACATCAATGCCCTCCGGATCATAAATCCAGCCGGTAGAATCAGAAACCGTTACTACTTTTGCTCCCAACTGTTGTGCTTTTTGTGTTGCATAGATTGCAACATTACCTGCACCGGAAACTACAACGGTTTTCCCTGCCAAATCATGACCGTTACATTTTAACATTTCCTGTGTGTAGTAGAGCAAGCCGTATCCGGTAGCTTCCGTACGGGCAAGGGAACCACCGTAAGTAAGTCCTTTTCCGGTCAATACGCCCTCATATGCATTACGGATTCTTTTATACTGTCCAAACATATAACCGATTTCACGACCGCCTACACCGATATCACCGGCCGGTACATCCGTATCTGCACCGATATGTTTTGAAAGTTCTGTCATGAAGCTCTGACAGAATGCCATAACTTCGCGATCTGATTTTCCTTTTGGATCAAAATCCGAACCGCCTTTACCGCCGCCAATGGGAAGACCGGTCAGTGAATTTTTGAAAATCTGCTCGAAACCTAAAAATTTAATTATTCCAAGATTTACGGAAGGATGGAAACGAAGTCCTCCTTTATATGGTCCGATTGCACTGTTAAACTGTACACGATAACCGGTATTTACCTGTACCTGTCCTTTGTCATCCACCCACGGTACACGAAACTTAATCTGTCTCTCCGGATTTACAAGGCGCTCCAGCAAAGCATCCTTGCGGAATTTGTCTTCGTTCTTTTCAACAACCGGGCGAAGAGATTCCAAAACTTCTTTTGCTGCCTGATGGAACTCCGGTTCTGCCGGATTCTTTTCAATCAGTTCAGCCAATACCTCATCTACGTATGACATAGTCATTACCTCCTTATTTTTTGTCATTACCCATTATAAGACCAGAAGATAAAAATAACAAGTCTTAATTTATTTTTGTGATAAATAAAAGTTTGTATAATGGAAATCTCCACTTACATCTTTTCCGAACCACGAAGGCTTATGAAATGCGGAGCTTTCTTCGGAAGAGGAAAATTCTACTTCCGCAAGACAAAATCCCTCCTCCCCGCCGTGAAAAATATCCAGTTCGATTGTCCACCTGTTTTCATAAGGGATTATGTATCTGGTTTTTGTCAGACATCTTCCGTCTCGTTTTTCTCTTAAATGATAATACGCATCATCCGTCAAAGGAAGCTCTATTTCTTCGGCTATACATAATTTTTCAGAAGTAGGAACACGTTTCTTATATGTAAGAATATAGGAATTATCTTTTTTTCGTATTCGAATTACAGGATTGGTACAAAGATAACATTGTTCAATTTCCAGACTGTCATATTGTTCAAGGTCAGCCGGCAGTTTCTCTATCAGATATTTTTTTTCAATTTCCACTCTGTTCACCTCTCTAACTCCGGTTTTTCTATTGTTACTCTTCCCAACCGTCCATTTCTAAAATCATCCAGCAGGAGAAAAGCAGCTTTTTCATAATCCGGTTCATCCCCTTTTTTTCTGCATCCCCGATTATCAGCGACTGCTTTTAGCACGTCGGCAGAATCCTTTGTTTCTTCAACTTTGTAGTTTTCTTCCAAAATCCCGGGATATCCCTCACATAAAAATTCAATAAGGTCCAATGCCAGCTCTACACTTTGAATTAATTCATCTTTTATTGAGCCGACAAATGCAAGATGCTGCCCTACCGTCTGGTCTTCAAACTTAGGCCACAAAATTCCCGGAGTATCCAGTAATTCTATCTGCTTATTCAGACGTATCCATTGTTTGCCTTTTGTAACTCCGGGTTTGTTTCCCGTTTTTGCACATGCTTTTCCTGCAAAGCTGTTAATAAAAGTTGATTTTCCGACATTAGGAATACCGACAATCATTGCTCTGACCGGACGATTCATAATTCCCCGTCTGCGATCCCTTTCAATTTTTTCTTTACAGGCTTTTTGTATCAGTGTATTAACCTGTTTTAATTCATTTCGTTTTTTACAATTCACTGCCATGGAAAGATAACCTTTTTTTTCGTAGTATGCTATCCATGACTTAATCAGTTCCGGATCCGCCATGTCTTTTTTGTTTAACAAAAGAATACGGGATTTCCCGCCCGCCAGACTATCAATATCCGGATTCTTACTGCTTATGGGAATTCTTGCATCAACAAGTTCTATAACAACATCTATCAGCTTAATATCTTCCTGCATTGCCCGCTTTGCTTTGGTCATATGACCGGGATACCATTGAAAATGCATATATTATGTCTCCTGTCCTTTTTTGTTATCTTCCTTATTTACCTCATCCCGCCCGCCAATCAGTGAAAATGGATTGAGACGAAGAATTACCTTACCGATAATATTCTTTTTGCGTACTTTTGTAAAAGAAGTATTCCTGCTGTCATCCATATCATTTCGGTTATCACTAAGAACAAAATATTCATCTTCTTCTAATTGAATTTCACTCACAGCACGTCCGGCAGAATACATGAGTTCAAACGAATACTTTTCTTTTGCCAATTCACCGTCTACATAAAGTTTTCCATCTTTAATCTTTATTTTTTCACCGGGAAGTCCGACAATTCGACGAATAAGTATCGACGTATCCCCGGATGCCGTTTCTTCTCCTTCTTCCGCTTCAGGATAGAATGCAATAATCTGATTCCTTCGTGGAGACAAAATGGCATAAGAAGTTTTGTTCACAATGACATCTTCTCCATTATACAAAGTTGACTCCATAGAGCTTCCAATGACACTTACTTTTTTTAAGGCAAAATTAATTATCACCCATGCTAACAAAATTACAAGTGCGGCAATAATGAGGAAACGAACACCTTCCTTCAAAAAGGCAATTCTTTGTTCGCGTTTTTTTTCTTCTTCAAATCTCAGATTCATAAACAAGCTCCTATTCTGTTCTGTCCTGTTTCGAAAAGAGACGCATGAGCCATGCCCATGCGTCTCCATGAAAAGCAATTGTTTACTTTACAAGTTCTTTTACCTTAGCAGCCTTACCAATACGTCCGCGCAGATAATTCAGTTTTGCTCTTCTTACTTTTCCAAGACGAACAACTTCAACCTTTTCAACAATCGGCGAATGAAGCGGCCACGTTTTTTCAACGCCTACGCCATTTGAAAATTTACGTACGGTGAATGTTTCGCGGGTACTTCCACCCTGACGTTTCAAAACAACACCTTCAAATACCTGTGTTCTTTCACGCTGGCCTTCTTTTACTTTGGCATACACCTTAACGGTATCACCGACATTAAATTCAGGCACCTCCGCTTTTAACTGTTCTTCTTCAATTTTTCTGATAATTTCGTTCATTGTTGTTCCTCCTAATCTTTTTGATGTTCTTAATGTATTCATACCCACCAGAGGACCATCTACTTTATCACAACATTAAGAATATAACACATTTCCGTCGCTCTCGTCAAGTATTATTTTTCATCAAAAACTTCCTTGCCAAATCGGACAGCAATGGAATTGGCATGTGCCGTTAAATGTTCAGCTTTTGCAAAACGAATAATATCTTCATGTGCTTTTTCTAATGCTTTTTCCGAATACGAAATCACGCTGGATTTTTTTATAAAATCATCTACAGAAAGTGGTGAGAAAAATTTTGCCGTGCCATTCGTCGGTAATACATGATTTGGTCCTGCATAGTAATCTCCCAGTGGTTCACTGCTGTATTCTCCCAGAAAAATTGCGCCCGCATTTTTTATTTGTGTCATCGTTTCAAACGGATTCTTTGTCAGAATTTCCAAATGTTCGGATGCAATTTCATTTACGGCATCAACGGCTTCCGTCATGGAATCCGCAACAAGTATATATCCGTAATTTTCCAGGGATTTCATAATAATATCTTTTCGGGACAGGCGGGCAGCAAAATCGTCTGCCTGTTTTGCAACCTTCTCGGCCAGTTCACTGCTTGTCGTAACTAAAATTGCAGAAGCCAGCTCGTCATGTTCGGCCTGTGAAAGAAGATCTGCCGCAACAAAACGAGGATTCGCCGTCTCATCTGCCAATATAAGAATCTCGCTTGGCCCTGCTACTGAATCAATGCTTACATGTCCATAAACTGTTTTTTTGGCAAGTGCCACAAAAATATTTCCCGGTCCAACAATTTTATCTACTTTCCGAATAGATTCCGTACCATATGCAAGGGCGGCAATCGCCTGTGCTCCACCTGCTTTTATAATTTCCGATGCTCCTGCCAGATGTGCTGCGACAAGAGTTGCCGGTGTGACTTTTCCTTCGGCATCCGGCGGGGTACTCATAACAATTCGTTTCACACCTGCTACATGAGCCGGAATAATATTCATCAACACACTGGAAGGATATGCCGCTTTTCCTCCCGGCACGTAAACACCTACACTATCCAATGGTGTGATGCGCTGACCGAGAATTACACCATCTTCTCCGGTCTCAAACCAGCTGTTACGAAGTTGTTTTTCGTGAAACGAACGAATATTAGCTATCGACTTTTTCATCGTATCGATTAATTTATCATCAACAAGCGAATACGCTTCTTTTATTTCTTCATCTGATACGTATAAATTATCCGCTGTAATGTCTGCTTTATCAAATTGTCTGGTATAGGAAAAGACAGCCTCATCTCCCTGTTCTTTAACCCTGGCTAAAACATCATTTACCGTTGACTGATATTCCTCATACTGATTTGGGCTGCGCTTTAATAAATTTTCCAATATATTTTCTTTTGATTCTTCCGTTAATTTTATTATCCGCATATTATTCCTCCGTTTCTGTTTCAAGTGAATACTTTAAATCTTTAACAAGCTTTGTAATTCGTTCCCGTTGTAATTTCATGCTTGCTTCATTAACAATAACACGCGCTGAAAGAGGGCAGATTGTTTCAAGCACTTCAAGTCCGTTTGCTTTTAAGGTTGAACCTGTTTCCACAATATCCACAATAACTTCTGAAAGCCCCACAATCGGTGCAAGCTCAACAGAGCCGTTTAATTTTACGATTTCCACTGTTTGATGTTTTTGATTATAAAAATAATCTTTTGCTATTGCCGGATATTTGGAAGCCACCCGAATTACCTGATTATTATGTAAAAGTTCGGCAGCTGATGCCGGACCGGCAACACACATATTACATTTACCCAGTCCCAGATCAAGCACTTCCAATACTTTTCGTCCTTCTTCCATAATTGTATCGCTTCCCACTACGCCGATATCTGCCGCACCGTATTCTACATAGGTAGGCACGTCCGAGGTTTTGGAAAGGAAAAATTTGAGTTTAAGTTCCTCATTCACAAAAATAAGTTTGCGTGTGTTCTTATCTTTCATTTCTTCGCACGTAATACCGGTTTTTTCCAAAAGCGCCAGTGTCTGCTTAGCCAGCCGGCCTTTTGCAAGGGCAATCGTAATATATCTCATATTAAATCGTCAACCTCCCATTTATTTATTCTTCCAGCAAATTGAATTCCGTTGTTTCCCCCGTATCATCAATATATATGATAACCGCTGCCTCACTGCGTTTTCCATATTCTTTGTAAACACCTAATGATGTGTCAGCATCTTTTCGCATCAGCCGAACGGATTGATTTTGCCAACGCATCGATTGGGCAAGTTCCAACGCTTTTTTTCTATTGGCGGATCGGTATAAAATAATATAATCTTTCTTTTCAACCGTAATTTCCACTTCCTGACTGTTTAAGGCAGCCATCAGCTGATCCAGCAGAAGCGCAAATCCGATTGCCGGCGTTTTTTTACCAAACTGCTCTACCAGATTATCATAACGGCCACCGGTCACAATGGCATCTCCTGTTCCATAAGTGTAAGCTTTGAAAATAACACCTGTATAATATTCATAATGAGACAACATACCAAGATCAAATGTAATATGACTTTCCAACCCGGAAGAATATAAAATCCGATATATTTTCTCCAAACGTTCCAGTGCCGCCAACGCTCTCGGACTGGAAATCTGCTCCCTGACATAGGTTATTGTCTCGATACCGCCAAAAAGATCCGGCAGTTTTATCAGCAGATTTTTGCATTCAACCGGCATGGAGCGGTTTTCCAGCATATCTTCCACGGCAAAACTATTCTTATTATTCAAATATGTTTTTAATTTTTCTATTTCTTCTTCTGAAAAATCAGTTTCTTCCATCAAACCGCGGAAGATATCGGCATGTCCGATATCTATTTTGAATTCTTTTAATCCGGATTTTTGCAGACATTCTATTGTCAGTGCAATCATCTCTCCATCCGCATCGGAAGAAGAATCATTCATCATCTCTGCTCCCAATTGCGTCACTTCCGATAGTTTTCCCTGATACCCGCTAAGACGTTTAAAAGTACTTCCGGTATAACACAGACGAAGCTGAAGCTCCTCTTTTTCATAATATTTAGCGACACATCTGGCAATGGACGGTGTTATATCGGGGCGCAATGCCAATGTATTATTATACTGGTCAAAAAATTTGAACATTTCAGCCGATTTTACGGTTCCGCGTTCCCGATTAAAAATATCGAAGAATTCAAAGGTTGGTGTTTCTATATCCTGAAATCCGTACAACTTCATGGTGGCGTGAATATCCCTCTTGACCTTTGCTCTTTTTTCACAATCTTCTCCATAGATATCACGAACACCTTCCGGTGTGAAAAGTAATGTTTTCTGACTCATTCGCTTACCTCCCTTTTACTGATAAACAGCGGTAGGCTGTTCCGGTTTCGGAGTATATCCTGCCTCTTCCAACGCTGTAATTATAGACTGTTTGTGTTCGTTTCCAAATGCTTCCATCGTAATTGTCAGTTCCACGGCTGCATTTCGATTTATACTGACAAACTGATTATGCTCCAGACGAATTATATTTCCCTGAGCATTCGCAATCACATCAGCAACCCGAAGCAGCTCACCGGGACGGTCCGGAAGCTGTACACTAACGGTGAAAATTCTTCCGCGTTGTATCAGACCGTGCTGTACTACGGAAGACATCGTTATAACATCCATATTTCCTCCGCTGAGGATACAGACAATGCGTTTCCCTTCACAATCCAGCTGTTTCAGGGCAGACACGGTTAATAAACCTGAATTTTCGACGATCATTTTATGGTTTTCAACCATGTCCAAAAAATTTACAATCAGCTCATGGTCATCTACCGTAATAATCTCATCAACATTTTTTTGAATATAAGGGAAAATATGACTTCCCGGTGTTTTCACTGCCGTACCGTCAGCAATGGTGCTCACGGAAGGCATGGAAACTACTTCTCCGCACTTTAAAGATTCCTGCATACAATTGGCACCGGCCGGTTCAACGCCGATTACTTTGATGTTAGGATTCAAGAGCTTCGCCAATGTGGATACGCCGCACAAAAGACCTCCTCCTCCAACAGGTGCCAGAATTATGTCAACCGTAGGAAGTTCTTTAATTATTTCCATAGCAATGGTTCCCTGTCCGGCAGCAACAACTTCATCATCAAAAGGATGAATAAATGTATACCCGTTTTCATTTGCCAGTTTACGGGCATACGAACAGGCATCATCATAAACATCGCCATGCAATACAACTTCCGCACCATAACTTTTCGTACGGTTAACTTTAATTAACGGTGTCGTATTCGGCATCACAATGACCGCTTTCACTCCGAATAATTTTGCCGCATAAGCAACGCCCTGTGCATGATTTCCGGCAGATGCCGTAATAAGTCCTTTTTTACGTTCTTTCTCTGACAATGTACTTATTTTGTAATAAGCGCCGCGTACTTTATAAGCTCCTGTATATTGCATGTTCTCCGGTTTCAAATATATTTTTCCGCCTGTACCGGCACTGTAATATTCGCTATAAATCAAATTAGTGGGAAGAATAACATTCTGTACTTTCTCACTGGCTTCTTCAAATTGTTCCAATGTTATCATGTTGTTTACACGACCTTTCTATTCTTCAAACAATGCGTTTACGAATTCTTCTGCATCGAAACGCTGTAAATCGCCAATTTGTTCACCTATTCCTATATATTTTACCGGAATACTTAATTCTGACTGAATGGCAATTGCAATTCCGCCTTTTGCCGTTCCATCTAATTTGGTAAGGATAACACCTGATACATCTGCCACTTCACTAAATTCACGTGCCTGAGCCAGTGCATTCTGACCGGTTGTTCCATCCACCACAATCATAGTTTCCAGCAAAGCTTCAGGATATTCTTTTTCAATAATAGTATGAATTTTGTGAAGTTCAGCCATCAAATTTTTTTTGTTATGCAAACGGCCGGCCGTATCACATAAAAGAATATCAACATCTCTTGCTTTGGCTGCAGCGACAGCATCAAATACGATTGCTGCCGGATCCGCTCCTTCCTGACCGGCAATAATATCCACACCGGCACGATTCGCCCACTCTTTCAGCTGTTCAATCGCTCCGGCACGAAATGTGTCAGCAGCAGCCAGCATCACCTTTTTTCCTTTTTTCTTAAACTGTCCCGCTAATTTTCCAACGCTTGTTGTTTTGCCGACACCATTGACACCGATTAACAGTAATACGGATTTTTTGTTTTCAAATTCATAGGCATCTTCATGAATTTCCATCTGTTCCTTAATCGTATCAATCAAAAGCTGTTTACAGGCGGCCGCCTCTTTGATTTTATCCTCTTTCACTCTTTCCCGCAAACCGTCAATAATACTCATGGTTGTATTGATACCAATATCTCCCATAACAAGGAGTTCTTCCAATTCTTCATAAAAATCATCATCAATTTCCGAAAATCCGTTAAAGAGTGAATCAATACCGGAAACAAAAGAATTTCTTGTTTTAGAAAGTCCGCTTTTTAATTTCTTAAAAAAGCCCTGTTTTTCTTCCATAAAATAATAACCTCCCTCTTTATGCAAAATCCTGATTTTAATCATCCAGCTGTTCTTCTATCAATTTCACCGAAACAAGAGTTGACACACCTTTTTCCTGCATGGTAATGCCGTAAAGGACATCCGCGGCTTCCATTGTCCCTTTTCGATGGGTAATAACAATAAACTGTGTGTTCTTTGTAAGTTTATGCAGATATTTAGCATAACGCTTTACATTGGAATCGTCAAGTGCCGCTTCAATCTCATCCAAAAGACAGAATGGGGACGGTTTGAGATTCTGAATGGCGAACAGAAGCGCAATGGCCGTCAATGCTTTTTCTCCACCGGAAAGCTGCATCATATTGCCCAGTTTCTTTCCGGGTGGCTGCGCATTAATCGTTATTCCTGCCTCCAGAACATCCTCATCTTCAACAAGTTCAAGCGTACCCTTACCACCGCCAAAAAGTTCACGAAAGACTTTATCAAACTGTTTCTGAATATCCGCGAATTTATCCGTAAACTGTTTTCGCATTTCCTCATCTAAATCCGCAATAATCTTCTTTAATGCCCGTTCTGATTCAATCAAATCATCATGCTGTGTTTTCAATATCTCATATCTTTCGCTGACAGATTTGTAATCCTCAATGGCATTAACATTGACATCACCCAAATCGCGGATTTTTGACTTCGTTTCTCCCACGTTTGCTTTCATTCTTGTATATGAAACAGACATATCTGTTTCAATCTCTTTTGCTGCGTGATAAGTAAGCTCATACTCATTCCACATATGATTAACTTTATCTTCCAGTTTTTCTTCAATATTCTGTTTTCTTGATTCAAGACGGAATGATTCCTTATCCAATTCACTGATATGATTCATCAAAGTATCCCGTTTTTCAAATATATCTTTCTGCGAAGCCATCATTTCGTCTTTTTGTTTGCTCTCATTTTCAACATCCTGCAAAAGACGCTCAATTTCATTTTTCAACTCTTCCATCTTTTTCTGATAACCGCTGATTGCATCTTCCATCTGAGCAACAGTGTCATCAGAGTTTTGCTGTTCTTTCATCAGGCGCCTGTATTCATTTTCTGTATTCGTAATACTCTCTTCAAGACGATGAATGTTTTCAGATTCATAATTACTTTTTTGCCAAAATGCAGAAACTTCCAATCGGATTTCCGCAAGTTTATCCTGTATTTCCGCCTGTTTTTCACGTATCTGTTCCAGTTCTCCGGTAAGAAGAAGAACCTGTTCTTTTGCTTTTTCTTCTTTTTGACGACTGAGTTCCAGATCACTCCCTATTCTTGAAAGAGAATCCTCCAACAACGCCTTTTGGTTTTCAATCTCTTTTCCGTCATTGGCAATTGCTAAATATTCTTTCTCTTTCTGTTCTTTCATTTGCACTGCCTGCTCAAATTTTATGGTTGCCGTATTTTTCTTCAATTCTAAATCTTTAAGAAGATTATCTTTTTCATTGGCTTCACGCACCAATTTCTCAACATCTTTTTGAAGTTCTTTCATATGAGCTTTGCAATCAGCAATTATACCTTCCATTTTTGTAATGGACTGTTGTAATTCATCTAACTCTTTACGCCGGCCGAGAAGATTTGAATTATTCTTAAATGTTCCACCCGAAAGAGAACCACCGGGGTTGAATAATTCTCCTTCCAGTGTAACAATCCGAACACTATAATGATACTTCCTGCTGATTTTCATGGCATGATCAATCGTATCCACCAAAAGATAACGTCCGAGGAGATATTCAACAACCTGATCATAGCGGGGATTTCTCTTTACTTTTGAAGCCACATTGCCAAGCACTCCTTCTTCCTTCAAAATTTCATCGCGAAAAGGAGTTTCTTTCTTTGGTGTTACTGTTGTTAACGGTAAAAATGTCGCACGTCCGTATCTGTTTTTTTTCAGATATTGAATCATGTCTTTTGCAACTTTTTCGTCTTCCGTAACGATATTCTGTATATTTCCGCCAAGGGCAGTTTCTACGGCTGTTATATAAGTCTCATCCACTTGAATAATATCTGCAACAACACCAAGAAGTCCCGGCTGGTATTTTTTCTGCTCCATCACGTGTCGGATACTCTGACCATATCCGTCATAGCGCTCTGCCATGTTTTTTAATGTATCCAGACGTGAACTTAATGTATGATACTTCCTTTGATTTTCCTGCTGTTCCTTTTGGGAATCCGTCATTTCTTTTCTTTTTTCATCTGCTTTGCGCAAAAGTTCTTTTTTCGCCACATATTCAGAATCTAATTTCTTTTTTGCCTCCTGTAATAGGGCTTTTTCTTTCTCCATTTCTTCTTCAGCGGATGAAAACTGCGTTTTATTTGCAAGAATCTTCTGATTTAGTTCAGCCTTCCGTATGCTGTTCTGTTCTAACATGGATTTAGCTTTCTGTTGTTCCACGGTAATTCGGTTCGAAGCATTCAGGGAATCCAATATGGATTCATTCTGTTCATTAAGCATTATTTCTTTTTCAAGAAGTTCTTTTTCAACATTAGCAAGTTCCGTATTGTATTGTTCTTCCTGTTCCTGCATGTGATGAAGCTCATCCAATGCTTCTTTTTGATTTTCTTTATATTCAGCAAGTTCCTCCTGTAATGCTTTTTTAGATTCCTCTAATGCGTCGGTGCGTTCTTTAAAATATTCCTTCCCCTGAGTCACGGACGTTATTCTTTCTTTCGTAACACGTACTTCACTCTCGAAATTTGTAATGAGAAGTTTATCCTGATTTACTTTTTCTTTCTTTTTTTCCACAGAACGGTCAAATTCCGCAATTGTTGCCTCAACTTCGTCATACTGGGAACGTGATTGTTCTTTTTCTTCTTTCGCCAGTTCAAGTTCACTCCGTGTGTGTGAAAGAGTTTTTTCAATATCCTTCACTTCCTGCTGCAAACTTTCATAATCCATGCGGAACAAACCAACTTCATATTTCTTCAGTTCCTCTTTCAGACGCAGATAGTCCTTTGCCTTCTCAGACTGTTTTTCCAACGGTCCTACCTGTTTTTCAAGTTCTGTCAAAATATCTTCCACACGCAAAAGATTCTGGCTTTCTGCTTCCAGATTTTTTTCCGCCGCCGCTTTTCTTTTCTTAAATTTAACAATCCCTGCCGCCTCATCAAAAAGTTCCCGTCGTTCATCCGGCTTTCCGCTTAATATCTTATCAATCTGTCCCTGCCCGATGATAGAATATCCTTCCTTACCGATACCGGTATCAAAAAACAATTCCTGCACATCACGGAGACGGCATGTAACACCATTTAAGAGATATTCGCTTTCACCGGAACGATATACGCGCCTCGCTACCTGCACTTCTTCATAAGGAAGGTTTAATTTATGATCTTCATTACTTATTGTCAGTGCAACATAAGCGTAGCTTTGCGGTTTTCGAAGTTCGGTACCGGAAAAAATCACATCCTGCATACTGGAGCCACGCAGCTGCTTGGCACTTTGTTCTCCCAAAACCCAACGCACGGCATCGGCCACATTGCTCTTCCCGCTTCCATTAGGGCCTACAATACCCGTTATTCCATTATGAAATTCAAAAACCAGTTTTTTTGCAAAAGATTTGAATCCGTGAACTTCGATACTTTTTAAATACATCTGTCAGTTCTCCTGTCTTAACAATAATATAGTTTCATAGGCAGCCTGCTGTTCTGCCGCTTTTTTTGTACGGCCTTTTCCCCGGCCATAAACCGTATCATTTATTGCGCAGGCCACTTCAAAAGTTTTGTCATGATCCGGTCCGCACTCATGAATCAGCGGATACGTAATTTTTGTTTTTTCATGTATTCTGCTTTGTACCATTTCCTGCAATACTGTTTTGCTGTCGTAAAATAATTGTTTATTTTCTATATCTGTCAATACATAGGTATGAACAAACTTACTTGCAGGCTCCAGCCCACCATCCAGATAAATTGCTCCAATTACAGCTTCAAATGCATCGGAAAGAATAGAGTCCCGCCTGTCTCCTCCTGTTGCATATTCTCCTTTTCCAAGAAATAAATAATCACCTAATTGAATTTCTCTCGCAGAAGAAGCAAGACTTCTTTCGCAAACAAGTCCGGCGCGAAGCTTCGTCATTTCTCCTTCTACCATATGAGGATGGTTGCAGAAAATAAATTCACTGCTGACAAGTTCAAGCACGGCATCACCCAAAAACTCAAGACGTTCATTATTATATTCGTACTTCCAATGTTTCTCATTTGCATAGGAGCTGTGAGTCAATGCTGTTCTTAAAAGTTTTTCATCATGAAATTGGTATCCAATCGCAGTTTGAAACTGATAGGTTTTATCTTCATTCACGACAAAATTCCCCCTTTAGGATTGAATCATATTCTGAATTTTTTCGTTTATACTGTTTTCTTTGAATGCAATGCACTGGCAGAGTGCCGTCTTTATTTCATTGCTTTTTGAATTCCCATGTGCTTTTACGACTAATCCCTTCAGTCCAAGAAGCGGCGCTCCCCCCTGACTGCTTACATCAAAAGTGTTTAGCAGTCCTTTCAACGCCGGTTTAATCAGCATTCCGCCAATTTTTGTACGTGTACTTTTCATTATTCCTTCTTTGATACATCCTAAAAATGTTTTGGCAACACCTTCAAAAAATTTAAGAATTACGTTTCCTACAAAAGCTTCACACACAAGAATGTCCGTACCGCCATTTGCAATCTCCCTTGCTTCAACACTACCGACAAAATTAATATTATCGCAATCACGCAGAAGCGGATATGTATCTTTAACCAATTGATTCCCTTTTTCTTCTTCCGTTCCTATATTAACAATACCGACGGTTGGATTTTTTTTGCCCATGACATTTTCAAAATATACGGATCCCATTTGAGCGAACTGAAGCAAATGTTCCGGTCTGGCATCTACATTAGCCCCACAATCTATCAAAAGTGAAAAACCCTTTTTCGAAGGAAGAAACGGTGCCAGTGCCGGACGTTTAATCCCTTTAATTCTGCCCACCACAAGCTGCCCGCCAACCAGTATGGCACCGGTACTTCCGGCTGATACAATGGCATCTGCCTTCCCATCTCGTACTAATTTCATGGCTACGACCAGAGAAGAATCTTTTTTTTCACGAATTGCCTTTGTGGGAACTTCCCCCATATCAATCACTTCTGTTGCATTCACAACTTCAATATTTGCGGATTCATAAGCATACTGTGTCAATTCTTCTTTTACCTCATCTTCTTTTCCCACAAGAATCACTTTAATCTCCGGATGCTCTTTAACCGCTTCAACCGCCCCTTTGACTGTTTCTTTCGGTGCATAGTCTCCACCCATGGCATCCAACGCAATTACAACCTTTTGATTCATCTGATCAGCCTCCTTATAAAAAATCATACGTTATAAATATACTAGAAAAATAAAGAAAAAGCAAATAAAAAACCACCTGTCAGGTGGTTTTCTACTGTTTTTCATAAAAAAATGATTGAATCCCCCGAAAACTATAACGACCGGCACCAATAATCTGTTCTGTGCTTCCCACAAAAAGGATACCACAATCACACAAAGAATCTGAAAACCGGTGATAAATTTTATCCTTCGCATCTTCCGTAAAATAAATCATCACATTCCGACAGACAATCATATGCAACCCCTTCGGATATTCATCTTTCAGCAAATCATGCTGTCTGAATGTTATACAGGATTTTAATTTGTCGGATACACAAAACGTACCGTCTTCCTTTTCTTCAAGGAACCTGTCACGATAGCGCTTAGGCAACCCTTTGATACTCTGCTCGGAGTAACATCCTTTTTTCGCCTTAGCAAGCACCTCCCGATCCATATCGGTAGCCAGAATCTGAATTTGATTCAATGGCAGGAAATCACTTAATACCATAGCAATCGAGTATGGCTCATCACCGGTAGAACAGGCGGCGCTCCATATTTTTAACGGTTTTCCAAAACGATTCATGATAATCGGAACAATTTCCTTCTCCAATGTCTGCCATTGTAAAGGATTCCGATAAAATTCCGAAACATTAATCGTGAGGTATGTAACAAAATTATTATATAATTCTTTGTCACTCTTTAACATACGAAGAAAATCCTGGTATCCGGAAGCTTTATTCTTGCGAATAAAATTATCAATCCGGCGTTTCATCTGTCCTTCTTTATACGAATTCAAATCAATATGTGACAAAGAATGAAAATTCTGTTTAAAACATTCGTAATTATCTGTTACCATCATTCTTCAGAAGCAGCTTCTTCTGCAAAATCTTCCTCTGTCTCCGGACGCTCCGCTTCTTCTTCATTCTTTCTGTTCTCTATTTCAAGACTCTTTATGCTCAGGCTAATCTTCTTGGTCTCCTCATTGAAGTCAACAATCTTTGCAGTAATTTCCTGACCCACTTCCAAAACATCCGCCGGTTTTTCAACATGCTCAATGGAAATCTGTGAAACATGAAGCAGCGCATCAATCCCTTCTTCCAGCTCAACAAATGCACCAAAATCAGTCATACGAGCCACTTTACCGGTAACAACGGTACCTATCTGATATTTTTCCGAAGCATTCTTCCATGGGTTATTCTCCTCAAGTTTCAATGTCAGGGCAATCTTCGTATCAGCAATGTCTTTAATCTTGACATTAACTTTATCACCTACATTAAACAATTTTTTCGGATCTGAAACTCTTCCCCAGGACATCTCAGAAATATGAAGAAGTCCGTCTGCACCTCCAAGGTCAATAAACGCACCAAAATCCGTAAGATTCTTAACAGTACCTTCAATCATCATACCAACTTCAATACGGGCAAGAAGTTCTTCCTGCATCTGTTTTTTCTTTGCAACAATTAACTGCTTACGATCACCGATAATTCGTCTCTTTCGCGGATTCACCTCTGTAAGAACAAATTCAATTTCCTGATCCTGATACTGAGATAAATCTCTCTCATACATATCTGACACGAGACTGGCCGGAATAAACACGCGCCCTTCTCCGTAAGAAACGCTTAAGCCGCCTTTCAATACCATAGACACCTTACCGGTAAGCACTTCCTGATTTTCAAATGCTTCCTGGAATCTTTCATTCATTTTATCCTGCTGTAATCTCTTATAGGTAAGGAGCACCTGACCTTCACCGTCATTTACCTTTAACACTTTGACAGTCATCTTGTCTCCGACCTTAACTTCCGATGTTAAATCAACATCAGAATTGTTGCTATATTCGTTTTTCGTCAAAATACCATCTGCTTTATATCCAATGTTCAAGATAACCTCGTTGTCTTTAACGCCGATAACTGTCCCTTCTACAACCTCACCATTGTGGATTGTGACTAATGACTCCTCTAATAATTCTTCGAAACTTGCTTCTGACATGCCTTAAGAACCTCCTGTATAATAGTATTTGGGGTCGAAGCCCCTGCGGTAATACCCAGGCTTGCAAATGATTCAAATGAAATATTTTTTAAATCATCTGCTGTCTGTATAAAAAAAGTGTTTGCACACTGATTTTTACATATTTCATATAATTTACGTGAATTCGATGAATGCCTGCCCCCTATGACAATCATGGCTTCCGAACGCTTGGCAAGTTCCTCTGCCTCTTTCTGTCTTGTAGATGTTGCATTACAAATTGTATTCACAGCAAGTATATCATAACCTTTTTTTGAAATAAATTCAACTAATTCTTCAAATTTTTTGTAATTAAATGTCGTTTGGGCTACAATACAGATTTTTTCATCCTGATTTGGCAGTTCAAATCTCTCAGCGGCTTCAAGCGATTCAATAACGGTCCCCTTTGTTCCCGCCCAACCGAGAATCCCCTGCACCTCCGGGTGTTCCGGCGAACCGATAATGATAATATAATAACCTTTTTGACTGTATTCCGAAACGGTAGCATGTATTTTCTTGACGAAAGGGCAGGTTGCATCTTCATATGAAATCTTTCGACTCTTCAATTCCCTGATTACACTTTCAGCAACCCCATGAGAACGAATTACTACGGTTGCATCCGAAATACTCTCTTCCGGCACATCACCGGGAACATCTGCCACAAGCA
>CAZGDT010000009.1:0-19010 GCA_964524245.1 uncultured Eubacterium sp.
TGGCAAAAGACGGAACCCAGTCGGGAGAAATTCCCGACTGGGACTGGGATGTTGGGCCTGGGCCGATTGTGGGTCCGCCAATTATAGAGGACGAGCCGGGCGATATAGATACACCTCCAGTGGTACCTCCGGTGGTACCACCGACACCGCCGACTCCGCCGGTTCAGCCGATGGGGCGTGTCAAAGTGACGGAAGGTGTGGCAGCCGGTCAGGGATATCAGCTGCAGGCAGGATACAAAATCATAGTTGGAAAAAATCCGCAGAAAGTGAACCTGATTATTAATGATCCGCATGTCAGTGCCATTCATTGTTCCATTCGATTCAATCCGGTTATGAATACCTATATTGTGAAGGATTATTCGTCGAACGGTACCTATGTTCAGAATCAGCGGCTTCCGAAAGAAACACCGGTGGAATATCCGGCAGGCACGGTATTGTCTCTGGCAAATGGTGTATCAAAGATAACACTTGGATAAATCGGGGTGAGAAAGATGAAAAAAACAATTTATCCGTTTTTGCTGTCCGTCCTATTTGTTTTTTTCCTTTCCGGATGTTCTGCGGAAACCGATTGGGATGAAGGAACTATCAAAATCAACGGAACGGAGATTTCGCTGCCCTTTTCTTACAAAGAACTGGAGCAGATAAAATGTAAGACGGCAGAGCAGTATTACAATAATATTTCAGAGAACTATGTTTTCAATGCGGGTGAGGAAGAAGAGCAGCTCGTCGTAGTTGATACCGTGAAAAAGGGGTATCTGACACTGGGATGTGCCAATGCAGGGAAAAGTCCCTGCACACTTCCCAATGTCCGTGTCTACAGTGTGGAAGCGGAAGCGCTGAATGAAAATACAAAGCCGGAGCTGTCTCTTCCCGGAGATATCACATGGGGAGCTTCGCTTGATGAGATTGAGGATGCCTATGGGGAAGAAAACCGGGAGAAGAATTATGACAGTGAGAAGAAAATAACGAAGCTGACATACAAAAGTGATAAAGACAGCGATAAGAAAAAGTTTGGCGGATACAGGATGGTATTGGAAGTTCATGACGAAGAAGGACTTCGAAAAATCAGGTATGGCACCGTGTGTCCGGAAACAGATTCCGGAGATGAGACAGCGGCAATTGAAAAACGTGTCGTGTCGGAAAATCCGGTATCAGCCGATTTGGAAAAACTGCCGGATGACTGGAAGAAACCGGCGGTGCAATTCAACGATAAAGTGTTTGGCTTTCCGCTTACGGTTGCTGATTTACAGAGCGTCGGATTCGAATTTACGGATAAGGGAAAAAAAGAGTTTTTTAATCCGGAAAATATCGAGACGCGGACCATGTCCTCTGAACAATTCGGGGAGATTACGGTGGATTTGGTGAATCTGGATGACAATCTGCGCAGACCGGACAATATCTGGGTCGATGAGATGGAATTGGATGCAGCAAATTTGAAAGACGGCGCAGGAATTTCCGTGACCGGCGGAATTTCCATCGGCAGTACGGCCGATAAAGTGACCAATCTGTTTCAGAGCGGACCGAAGGTTTCACTTTCGGATTACGAGAAGGATGGAAAAAAAGCGGGAGATCTTTATGAATACTCACTCAAAGAAATAGCGACAGAACAGTCTTTGTATGCTTTTTCCATTGATGATTCTCAGGGAGTTGAAAAAATTACGATTAAGAAACACCGTTCCGTGTTTTCATAAGAGGAGGGAATGACCGATGCAGATATGCCCGAAATGTGGAACGACAATGGAGGATAATGCGCCCTCCTGTCCGTCCTGCCATGCGCCCAATGCGTTTCAGAATCCGAACGAATTCAATCAGTATATTCGTGAAAGAAGAAAACAGAAGAAAGAAGATGCTTTTCGGAAGGAACAGGAGCGGCTTCGTATTTTATACGAAAAACAGGAGCGTGAACGAAAACAGAAGGAAGAGAGCCAGAAACAGCTGATCGAATACTACAAGGCACAGACCGATAAAGAAGAACAGAAAAACCGGACGAAAAAACGAATCCGAAGGATTGTGACGGCGGCTGCCTGTGTATGTCTGATAATCGTGGCAGGTGTCGGAATCGGACTTACTATGAGCGGCTCTTCGGAAGAGGATACGGAGACGGTAAGCAGCAATAATGCGTCAGAGGAAACACAAGCACCGGTCGTGACGGACGCGCCTGCGGCGACGGCGACAGATGTACCGGCTTCGACGGAAGCAGCCGGTACCGAAGTACCCGCGTCAACGGACGTGCCTGCAGCGACGGAAGTACCGGCCGCCGGTTCCGGCGACGTGTACCGTCAGACGGTTATGATGTATATTGTTGGTTCTGATTTGGAAAGTGAGTCGGGAGCGGCAGCGGCTGACATGGAGGAAATCGAAAAAAGCGGACTGGATTCGGACATTGTAAATTGTATCCTGTACACAGGCGGATGCAGCAACTGGACGAATGATATTTCCTCACACAAAAATTCTTTTTACCGGATAGAAAATGGGAAAAAGAAACTTGTAAAAACCGAGAAGCAGAAAGATATGGCAAAATCTTCAACACTGACGCATTTTATCAACTACTGTTATAAAAATTACAAAGCGGACAAATATACATTGATTTTATGGGATCATGGCGGTGGTGCCATTCATGGATATGGCTGTGATGAAAATTACAACGAAGATACCATGTCCTTATCAAATTTAAAAAATGCGTTGAAAAAATCCTCACTTTGTCAGAACGAAAAATTTGAGACGGTGGCATTTGATGCCTGCCTGATGGGAAGTGCAGAAATCGCTTCCGGGTTAAAAAATTATGCCCGCTATTTTGTGGCTTCGGAAGAAAGCATTGCCGGGCCCGGATATGATTACTCATTTTTGAAAGAATTGAATCAGCCGCAAATGGATGGAAGCAGGGTTGGCAGCTGTATGGTAGACTACTTTTACAATTATTACAGCAATACGCTGATTACGCTTGAGTCGACCCTGTCCTGTATCGATTTGGGTAAAATGGATGCAGTGGAAAGTGCCCTGGGACGGCTTTCCGCAAAAGCAAAAAAGGGATTGAAAGGCTCTTATAAGAAGCTGAAGAAAAGCAGGCGAAAATTAGAAGAATATGGGAAGGATGGCAGTTTTTCCTTTGACCTGGTGGATGCTGCCAAGATGGCAAAAGGAATGGAAGGACTCTATCCGTCCGAAGCGCAGGCTCTGCAGGATGCCGTCGCGGATGCTGTTGTTTCCTGCAAATCAACGGGTGATAATGCCTGCGGCCTTACCCTGTATTATCCTTATTCACAGCCGGATTACGGACCGGCAAGCCTTGTCATTTATTCAAAATTTGGTTTTACGCCAAAGTATGAAAAATATATCAATGCATTTTTCAGTAAATCGTTTCGTACTTTGCGTTCCGTGGGAGCAGGTGAAGAAACGGAAGAACGGAAAGACCAAAATGTGCGAATTGTGAAGGCCTCATCCAACGGTCAGAATTTGGCGTCGGTTACACTTCCTGACGATTTGGCGGACCGGTATGAAAAAGCGAGATATTATATTTTGAAAGAGGATTCGAAACAGGAAGGAGCTTATCTGATTGCCGGAGCAGGAGAAGATGTTTCACTGGATGGAAATGTATTGTCTGCGCAGGCGCAGAGTTCCATTGTCAAAATAGTGGACAAGACGAAGAATGAATCTTATGATACGTCTGTTTATCTTCAGAAAGAAACAGATACTCAAAAAGTGTATGCAGCGAGTGCTGAGCTTCAACGGCAGAGTATAGCGCTTGGCGGACACAGTGAGACACAGTCGCTGGATGCTACCGTTCACATAGTGCAGGACAAAAAGACCGGTGAATGTACACCGGCGGATGCTACGATAAATGAAGAAAATGTAACGGGAATGGCTTCGCGTGTCCAGATTGATTTGACGAAGTTTTCCGGCATTCGTTATGGTGCTTCCCATTATGTTCCGGAAAAAGACGAAAGCGGTGCCCTGAAACCGGTTGAACAGTGGCCGTTGAGTGATACGGTAACATATCAGGAATATACACCCGGTGATGAATATGCGATTGACCGCGTGGATGTACCGACAGATGGCTCTTATCATATTGTTTTTGAAGTCACGGATGATGAGGGAGAAGTTTATGTGAGTGAGATTCAGAAGCTGGAAAAATAAAGATACGGAGGGAAAGATTATGAAGCTGGTAAGGTGCGAAGAAGGACATTTTTATGACAAAGATAAATATCCGGTATGCCCGAATTGTTCAGGAATTTTAACACCGGAAATGCTAAAGCCGAAAACGTCAGAGCCTCCCACAATTAACCAATTGTTGGAGGAAGAACCCGTGACGCAGGTTCTGCCGCTTACAGAGGGGACTTTGCCCCCGCATTTATTCATGCGAAAGGTTGACAATGTGGAAGAAGAAAAAGAGGGTGCTACCCTGCTGCAGACGACGATAGATGAGGTTGAACTTTTCCGCTCTTCCGCGCAGATAAGGAGAAAAGGAGTTTTTCGCTCGGAAGAGAAATACAGCAAGGCCGTTATTTTGGGATTACCGGTCACACTGCGTGAAGCGAGCATTCATATACGGGCAGAAGAAGGATTGACATGCCGTAAAATGTCGACTTTTGGGTATATGGAGAAGAATGATTCAAAGTTAGAGGATATACGCAGGAAAACGGAAGAGTTGTTGAAAAAATTTAGACCAATCGATAATGAAGTAAATCTGTGTAAAATGAAAATGAAGAGCCTGCGCCGTTTCATGAAAACACAGGCAGAGAGAACGTGTACTTATTCCAATTATCAGTCCGATATGCAGTCTGCCGGGGAGGAATGGTGCAAATGGAAGGAAAAGCATGATGAATTAGTTCAGGAAGCTAAAGAATTGGCAATGAAGATTTCTTCCCTACAGCTGGAACAATCCATACTGGAAAATGAAAAAAAAGAAGCCTGCGGGCTTGCCGTTGAATTTGTTTCCGAGCCGGGAAAAGAATATGCTTTTTGTCTTGAATATGTGGTGAACGAGGTGGGATGGTCGCCCTCTTATGACATTCGTACCTACACGAATGATTCGCAGATTCAGATTGTGTTCAAGGCAGATCTCCGACAGAATTCAGGAGAGGACTGGAAGGATGTCAAACTGAAGCTGACGACGGAACATGATTTACCGTCTCCGGATGCCGCCAATTTAAGGGCACAGCGGATTTCTCTTATGGAAATGCAAGCCGAAGAGGGCTACTGCGCACCCTACTGCGGCGTAGGTGAAGTTCTGTCGAACAGCAGCGTTGACAAGCAAGCCGAATTCCTGCCGGAGAGCGGTGTTGCCACGGAAACAGGAAATGAGATACAGGCACAGTTCACGGTGAACGGACTCAGCAGCATAGAAAATGGCATGTCATGCAGGATGGTTCTTTCTTCGAAGAAAAAAACGGCAAAAAAAGTATTCTTTTCCGTACCAAAGAAAGAATGCCGGGAGTATATGGGTGTTTATTCAGAAAGTTTGGATGATGAAAAACTGCCGGATTGTTTTGCGGGAATTTATGTAAATGACGCATACTCTACCAGTATTCACACGTCTGCATTCCGCGAGAATGGTATCGTTGTTTTGGGGCGTGTCAACGGAGTGGCACTGCAATACAAAACTGCCGGTAATAAACGTAAAGTAAAAAAAATATCGGGACAGAAACAGCTGATTCACTCCTGCGAAATCCATGTAGAGAATCGAATGGATCATCAGGCTCAGATTCTTATTTTGGACCAGATTCCCATCAGCCGGAATTCGGACGTGGAAATCAGTGGCGTGAATGTCGGAACCGGCCGGATTGACGAAGACGGCATATGCCGTTGGGAAGTTTCCCTGAATCCGCATGAAAAAACAGTATTACCCATAGAGTATGTTATTACATATCCGCAGGAAGGGGTACTGAAGTGGGATTGATTTGCCATTCATGGCAAGCGCAAATTGTTCCCTGTCGGCAGGTATAATTGCATTTACGGGTAATAAATCATAAGCAGGCGAAAGAACATATTCACTGGAAAATTCGGCAGTTTCGATAAGCGAAAAATTTTTTAAGTGCATATCGGAATTGCCGACAATAAAGCAAAAAACAAGTCGGATGAAAAATTCGGCCATATCAATTCCTACTCTTGAGGAATACTGTCTGATTATTTTCGCACATCGTTCGTAGGAGCCTCTGTATTTGTCTTCCGTCAGTCGCAGGTCAAGCTGACAAAAGTCCTCCATAGCGAGCATTTGAACTTTTTTACCGGTAAGATTGCGGTCGACTCTTTTTGTAATGTAAGAAAGACCGGCATCTCCCTTGATTAGTGCGTGGGGAACGGTTGAAATACCGGCCGTATCTGCCATTGTCATTATTAACTGTTCCGATTCAGGTAATGATTCAAACTCTGTAACCTGAGGCTTGAGAATGTAGCCGGTAGGGTAGTTTACGAGTGTCAATCTTGGCTTGAAACTGTCGCTTACGAGGTGCAGGGACAACTTCTTTTGAACACCGGGAACGGTGAAGCCTTTGTTTGTCGTCTCCTCTGCTAATATATTAAGTGTTTTTTCATTGTTTTTATGGTAAGATATCGGAAGCAGGGACGTATGTCAGCGAGGTTGTATGTACGGATGAGGCAAAACAGAAATGTATAGTCAACATTGTCTGGCTGGTCGGAAGTGATGATACGATTGCTGCATATGCTCCGGCGTGTGAAACATTTTTCGGGGGAACGGATGTGAACGTGCAATCCGGGGTTGAAGCAACAGGCGGTTCTAAGTCTGACTCGTATACATATGAAGTGACGGGAAGTGTGCCGGGAGCGACTGTTACGATTGATAAGTATGGAAATATTGATGCAGTATTTTCAAAAGCGGGCACATACAGTATTCCGATAAAAGTGAAGCATGCAGAGAATGATTCGATATGGACATCTTTTGAATGGAACGTTACGGTGTCAGAAACGAGAAAAGTTACGGTAAATGTGCTTTCGGAGAGTGGTAAGAAGCTGGATAAAGCGGATTTTAGCGTCATATTTACGAATTTTGCCACAAATGACTACTATTACATGTATAGTACGTATAAAGATTATTCTGTTTATCTTCCGGAGGGTGTGTATGAGGTCATCTATTATTTGGGACCGTTTGGAAATGCGACATTCTATCGGACATCACTGACGGTAGAAGATAAAGATATTGCACTGGATTTAAAATATCCTGTTTTTGAGGTAAACATTTCCTGTGATCAAGAAGACTATACATGGTATAACGAGAATGGCGATTATATCGGTGAGGGGAGTACGTTCTATCTGACGGAAGGGACGCATACCCTGCGTCATGTGGAATATACCACGCCGGATTCCGGTACGGTGTATGAAGCGACATTTACCGTGGGAACAGATAAAACTAATACGGTTTCGATTGTCGGGAAGAAGACAGACAAATTGTCGAAAACGCTTACGGAAGGTAATACGGTTTCTGTAAAAGTAGGGAGCAAAGATAGGAAGACATATTCATTTACTCCGACAGAGAGCGGTTTATATGCGGTTTGTCTTGATCATGTTAGTTATTTAAATGACATGGCGGTACTTGATAGTGACCTCAAAACCGTGTCGGCACTCCAAACCACTGATATTTCCAACTCCTGTGGCGTTTCGACTTATTCTTTTGAAAAAGGAAAAACTTACTATATTGCTCTTATAGCCGACTTATATAGCCAGACAACACTGGATTTGTGTGTGGAAAAGGAATGATGAAAAAAGAATGATGGAAAAAGGTGCTGCCTGTCGTTTTAGCAGCACCTTCTTTTTGGCTGTTTTTTAGAACTTAATCATCATCCGAGTAATTCTGCGCCGTCACACCTATACTGATGTATGTTACCTTATCTGTTGAGTTGTTAAAAGTAAACCTGATGCTGACTTTCCCGCGTTTGGCGCTGTAAGAATAATGCGTGTCATAGGTATCGTCATCTTTATCCTTTTTCTTTTTTCCGAAGGCTTTGCATACTTCTTTATAAGTCGACCCGACTTTTATCCCCTTTGCGATGGATACATTTTCTGCTTCTTTATCAAATTTTATGGTCGAAATAAGACAGTCAGAAAGGGCACGGGGCGAATTTGAAGGATTATAAAAACCTTCGACATAAAGGGTATTATCACCTTTGTCGTATAATTCCCTGTAGTAGTCATGGTACTCTTTCGGATTAAAAATTTTTGATAGGTTTCCGGATAAATCATCTTTATCATAATCGCTGACGGTATAGCCGAGTTTCGTTAAATCCGTTGCATAAATCGGCAGTCTGTATACTTTTTTACCGATTTTGATTTCTGCATCTTTTAATACTTTTGACGGAGCTGATTTTTTGGTCAGAGATGTTTCTTTGTTTTTCTCCAGCGCTTCCGAAATTTCGGCAGAGTCGTCGGCAGCATTGGCATATTCCTGATAATTTTTATAAGTAACATTACTCAGAGATTCCGTAGTATCATCAAAAGAAAATTCGACGGAATAAAGGGTTTCATCATTTTTTTTGAAAGGGTAGTATAAATTGCTGCCGTAAGAGTCTTCAAAATCTATTCCTACGATGGCTTTGACGTCCTCTCTGGTCATGCCGCCTTTTATGTTTCCGGGAAGTACGACATCCGCTCCTTCTAAGCCGTTGCCGGTGGAAAGATTTATCGAATATCCGGCAAGCAGGGCATGTTTGGCATACAGCGGTTTGTCCTTGGAGTAGTTATACGGCCAAACGGCGATGTTCTGATGTTTTCCGTCGTGAAGGGATATGGAATCTTCGTCATAAAAATCAAAGTAGTCACGACCATGAAGAACGTAATTCATGTCAGCTTCATCAGCAGTATACCCGGATTCGGCAAACTGCTCCAGTGTTGTCTGGGTTATGGTAAAGGATTTACCGTTGATTTCCAAAAGTCCTTCACTCCAGGCACTGCTTGACAGTGCTCCCTCCTGAGAGCCTTCCGGTGTGGCAGTCGGCTTGTTCGCAGTCGTCTCCTGCTTTCCGGCTGTTTCTTTTGTACCCGCTCCCTGCTCGCCGCCACAGGCAGTCAGGCTGAACACAAGTGACGCTGCGAGCAAAGAGGTTGTGATTGTTTGTTTCAGTTTTTTTCTCATATGAAATTCCTCCAAATTTTTTTATCCCATTATAGCAAGGGGGGGTAAAAAGTTTTCCGCTTTTTTCTGTCTTTATAAAGAAAGTGTAAATTCCTTTAAGGCAATTGCTGTTTGTATGGCAAAAAATGATTGTTACAAATAAAATTATGTGCTACACTGTTTCATATACTTTGTCAGGCAGGTAAAATTTGGTCAGGGGTGATGTAAATGGCAAAAATGACAGTATATCATGGAGGTTATCAGAAGGTTGAGAAACCGGAAATTCGAAAAGGAAAGACCACGAAAGATTTTGGAGTGGGATTTTATTGCACAATTATCAGAGAACAGGCTCAAAGGTGGGCGAAAAGATATGAAACAGGAATCGTATCAATCTATGATGTGGTAATAAATACCAAATTAAGAATAAAAGAATTTCCCGAAATGTCAGAGGAGTGGCTGGATTTTATTGTAGCATGCAGGGCAGGTAAAAGTCACGATTATGATATTGTAATTGGTGCTATGGCAGATGACCAAATATACAATTATATTGCGGATTATATAGATGGCGTTATTTCAAGAGAGCAGTTCTGGGTATTGGCAAAATTTAAATATCCGACACACCAGATTGCATTCTGCTCAAAGGAAGCATTGACGTGTTTACGATATCGTGGAATAGAGGAGGTTTTTTGATGGAATTGACCGGACGCGAAAATAAGAAAGATAATGACCTTTTTTACACATGCAGCCTGATTGAATATCTGGCAAGAAAAACAAAAAACAAACGTGCGGATATCGTGAATCAGCTGGAAAAAAAACGAATAGAGAAAATATATGATTTGGCAGATGTTTACCATTGTGACAATATAGAAAGTGTAAGTGATTTTTTTATAGAGGATGCCAAAATAAAAACAGGAACATTTGACAATGTGCAGGAATGTAAATATGCAATTCCATCTTATTGGGATATAGGGAAAGTTTATAAAAGACTGATTATCCGGGTGGTACAGGAAGAAAAAAAAGATACGGCAGATGTTTTGATCGAGGTATACAATTCTTTTATCAGTCCTAAAATTGATGATTATAACAGTAGTTTTTACTATGAAAGTCCGTCCTATCTATTTGAGTGCTATAGGGAGAAAAAAGTTCTATAATCGAATTTAATAAGGTGTTGCCTGTCATTTGGGCAACACCTTTTTTTCGGCTTTTTTAGAGCTTAATCCTCATCCTGTTGGCTCAGGTCTTTGACGCTCATGCGTATGTCCGTTACTTTGTCTGTTGACTTATCAAAGAAAATCACAGTGCTTACTTCGCCCCGTTTGGCGCTGTATGTGTAATTAACGGCATAAGAGTCGTCAACTTTTTGATTTTGCAAAACACCGGTAACCACGTCTCCTTTTTCTTTCTTGCCGAATGCTTTGCAGACCTCGTCATAAGTAGAACCTACTTTTATTCCCTGAGCGATTGAAACATTTTCAGCCTTAGAATCGAAATCAATCTGTGTGATAAAGCTGTTGGAGATGGGGCATGGAGAGGCAGTGGAGTTGTATATGTCACTGCCATAGAAAATATTCCCGCCTTTGTCGGTGAAGGTTATAAGGTCTTCATATGTTTCTGACACATTTAAAATAAGGTCCAGTTCATTATCATTATCCGGGCCATATCCCAAAGCCGTCAGGTCGCTTACGGAAATTGGCATGGTGTATACCTGGCTGCCGATTTTGATTTCAGCATCTTTTAAGACGTCGGATGGTGTGGCTTTACCTGTCAAAGTCGTATTTGTGCTCGGATACAATGTGCCTTGAATTGTATCTGAATCATCAGCAACATTTGCAGATTCTTGTGAAGAATCGTAAGATACCTTAATCAGTTTATGGGTGTTATAATCAAAATCAAAAGAGAGGGAGTAAACGGTGAGGTCATTTTCCTCATAACGATAGGATAAGTTGTTGCTGTTATCGTTATCCTCAGGTGTTCCCACGATAGCGATAATTTCATCTCTTGTCATACCGCCTTTTATATTTCCCGGAAGAATGGCATCCGCACCTTCCATTCCGTCTCCTACAGAATAATCGACGGTATATCCGGAAATTAAGGCATGTTTGCAATACAATGGAGTATTTTTGGAATAGTTTTTTGGTTCAAGTTTAATTTCCTGATGTTTTCCGTCATGTCCGTGTACCGTTTTGTATCCGTAAAGAATATAATTCATGTCGGCTTCATCGGCTGTATAACCGGATTCTGTAAACTGTTCCAGTGTTGTTTTTGTTGTGGCAAATATTTTACCATTTATTTTTAAGATACCATCACGCCAGGAATTGCTTGACAGTTTTCCATCCTGCAGGAGAGTTTCGTCCGTTAGGACAGCTGATTCAGGCGATACTTCCTCTGTGTTGTCCCCTGCAGTCGTTTCCTGCTTTCCGGCTGCTTCTTTTGTACCTGCTCCCTGCTCGCCGCCACAGGCAGTCAGGCTGAACACAAGTGACGCTGCGAGTAAAGAGGTTGTGATTGTTTGTTTCAGTTTTTTTCTCATATGAAATTCCTCCAAATTTTTTTATACCATTATAGCAAGGGGGGGGTAAAAAGTTTTCCGTTTTTTTCTGTTTTTATAAAATCAGAAAAAAACGGAAAGAAAAGAAGTTGCAAGGAAGTGTATAATGAAAAAATATGGTAGAATGTGAGGAAACATGCAAAAGGAGAAAACTGATGAATCAATATGACGAATACATACTAAAACCGGATACATTGCTGCAGGGGCGATATCGGATCGAAAGTGTCATAGGAGAGGGAGGATTTGGTATCACGTATGCGGCAGTGAATGAGAAAATCGGCATGGTGGTGGCGATTAAGGAACTGTATTGCCGCGAATACATACGGCGAGATGTTACAAAATCCAATGAGATTCAGATTACCTATGCATCTCAAAGGGAAGTTTTTGAACAGGCAAAAAAAAGGTTTATACAGGAGGCAAGAACACTGAGCGGTTTTGCCAATGAGAAAGCGATTGTAAAGATATTGGACTATTTTGAAGAGAACAATACCGCCTATATAGTTATGAATTATCTGCATGGAAATACGCTGGAACAGGAACTGCAAAAAAATGGAACGATGAACTGGCGGGACATGCTTGATAAAATGAAACCGATTGTGGAGACATTGGAGCGTGTGCATAATCGGGGAATCGTTCACCGTGATATCAGTGCCGGCAACATAATGGTTTTGGAAGACGGTTCTCTGGCACTCGTCGATTTTGGAACGGTTAAGGACACTCTGAAGAGAGATGGAAATGCCACGACCACGGTTTTTACCAAACAGGGATATACACCTGTGGAACAGTATGCACAGAAGGGAAATGTAGGTGCATGGTCAGATGTGTACGCTTTGTCGGCTGTCTGCTATGAATGCCTTACCGGCGTGCGTCCGCCGGATTCGCTTCAGCGGTCAATTTTTGATGAATACAAGACGGTGAAAGAGATGGGGCGGGAGATTCCGGAACAGCTGGAATCCGTGCTGCAGAAAGGGCTGGCGGTAAAGGCAGAAGACCGTTATCACAACATGAATGAGTTTTTATCCGCAATAAATGAAGTGTTGGCAGAGAAGCAGAAGAAGCGCGGAAGGAAAGTTCTTCTTGCTGCGATTTTAGTTTGCATGTTGGCTGCTGCAGGCGGCGCCTGCTTTTGCTTTCTGTACAGAGAAGAGATTGCCTTTGGATTTCAGGATACGGAAACATTTCTGGCAGTAAGGGATAAGGATGTTTCGATTGATGATTTTCAAAAAGATTTTGACAGAATGGAAGAGCGGATAAAGATTCTGGCAGGAGATGAGCATTATGTGTGGGAGGAACGGGAGAATTCACTGCGGGGGGTTCTTCCTCTTGCGTGTTTTGGTGAATCCAATCAGCGGGAAATAATTCGTGATTTGGTTGTGCGGCCCGGGAAATGGACAATTAACGGAGTAGAGATAGAAGAAAATTTTGTAAAGAAGATAGAATTTTCCGATAAAAATAAATGCAATCTGGTTATTTGTCTTTCAGAAAACATACCGGATGATATCCGCTCGAATCTGAAATCACTTTGTGAAGACGGTGCGGTTTTATCCGTTGATGCCGGATACAGTGACCATCTGAGTCTGAATGGCAGGATGGATGATTCTCTGACATTTTCCTGGGATTTGAAAGAACAGTGGCCGGAGAAAAAAATGAGAGAACTGTTTTTATACAATATTACGAATTCCGGTCTGGAAGTCGGTTTTTCTCTTTATACGCAGATTCAGGCTGAATGGGAAACGCCGGATTCCGCAGGAGAAGCAGGCAAATATCAATGTGATATCGACAGATTGGATTCCAATGCGGTCATCCTGGAATACGGACAGGATTCCACCGAAGGAATTACGGAAGGAACGACGACGGACTTTCTTATTTCGCTGAAAAATAAGATGGATTTGTTGGATATGCCATACGCCATTGGAAGAGCAAAAGATGACAAACAGAGAATTGTACTGGGGGTTAATCAAAAAGATTATAATGAAGATTTGTTTTCTCTTTTGCTGAAGGATTCCATGGATATCAAAATACAGGACTCATGGGGTTCGGATGTTTTGAGCGGTTATGATGTAAAAAGCATGGAAGTCACCGGCAAAGGGGATAACACTGTTCTTTCTGTTTGTGTGGAAGAAGAGAAGGCAAAAGAGGCCGGAGAAAAAATAGTACAGAGAAAAGAAAAAAGAGGAGAAGAGTATTATCTGACCGTAAATAACATCCGGCTTTTCAAGGGGGATATATCGTTATGGCGGGATGATGTGATTCAGTTTAATGAGATTAATATGGATGACGGAGAAATCGGGAATCACCGTGGCGTTGTTAAGTTGATTCAGGATGTGGTTATGCAAAAAGACCTGCTTTGTCAGTATAAATTGCTGGCGTATCAGTATAGCGGAAAGGATGACTGTGTCTGCACGGAACCGGAAGAAAGCAGACAGGATATGCGTTTTAATACGGAGAAAGAAAATGCTCTTATTGAGGAAGTAAAAAATCTGTCAAAGGATTACCGCGTAACATCCTCTTATGATTATGAAGACGGAGAAGAGAAGCTTTCCATTTTGCTGCCAAACAGTATTTACACGGAATCCGTGTCAGATACGAATGTTGTAATAAATCGGATTTACGATATCATGGAGGAATGTCAGACGGATAAAAAGGTGCATTGGTCCCGGATTTCGATTGGAATTGAAAATGCTTATGACAGGGACAGTTTTTCCTGTAAATTTGTCTTTTATCCGCATTATGACGAGAAGGATTATGAAAGACCGTACACGATTTCTGTTTTGGGATATGAAAAAAAAGAGACACAATGGTTGAAAACCGTTTATGAAAAAATGAGAAAAGACGAAAGATTTTCAGGGTACGATATGGAATTTTCGGATTATTCCGAGTGGTTTATTTATTGATTTGATAAAGGAGGTTTTTGCAGCCTATGTTTAATGTCGGGAAGAAAAAAAATAAAAAAGACGCAGAACGGGAAGAAACCGCTTATGAGAAAATAATGGAAGAGCTGATGAATGCTTATGTCGGTACGGATATTATTGAGCAGGTACTGAATATAGAAGATTTGGAAAAAGATTCTCTTCCGTTACGCTATCGTCTGATTGCACTCGGATTTTTGAAACAGGAAACACTGGAAGATTTGAATGACAATTTGATGAATAACGGATGCCAGCCTCTTTATGCGAGAAGCAGTTTTGAAGCAACGCTGATTTACGCCTTTGCCAACAGACTTTCATTTTCCGAGTGGAAAAAAATCGCGATTGCCTGTGAGGAAACGAAAAGGAACCGGGAGCCGGAACAGGAGCAGCATGTTTATTTTCAAGGCAAATCAATTACATTTGGGGAATTGGAAGAATACATCCTGTCATTTTCTGAAAAAAAGGAGGACGAATTGGTAACACGACAGATGACACGTGTTTTGGATGAAAAAATACGAAATCTGGGAAATGATTATAGTAGTTTCTTTCGTTTTTATATCAGCAATCTGCAGGAATTTTCGGAGGTTCGTGAGAAAACGAGATATTATTTCTGTAAATATCTGTATGGCTCAATACTGGAGAAAGCAGACCGTTATAAAAAAAGGGTGGGGGAGAGCATCCCAAAACAGGAAGAACTTCTGGAACTGCTTCCGCTGAAAGTGGAATCCCGATTGAGAAGAAGAAAAACAGACCCGGAGCAGCTGATGGATGTTTTGCGGGAATGCAAAATTTCAGCGGCGGCCATCTTTGAGGAGTTTAATTATTATTTTTTCGGATATGTTTCGATAGACTGGGTTGATCTTATGCTGGAAAATGTTCAGAATGCAGAAGAACTGACAGATTCGCAAATAGAAATGATTGCTGATTATCTGAGACGGTCTGCCGCCATGGGAAAATCCGTTTCACGGGAAGGAGAAGATGACAAAAGTCTGGTTGAGAAACGGATTGCCATGATACAGTCAGATGAAATTGCGCCGGTCAGCCGTAAAGGAGAAAAAGCGATACGGAAGTATCTTCGCGGTGATTTGGATATTGACAGAACCACCCTGATCTGTTTTCTCCTTTTTTGGGGGTCGGAGAAGAGAAACAGAAATGAAATTATCATTACGGAAGAACGAATCAATACCATATTGGATGAATGCGGATTTTCCATGCTGCGAAGTAAAGAACCCTTTGACCGGTTTGTTATGAATTATATAAAAAGCAGTGATCCGGTTTCCTATCTGATGAAGGAGATGGATCGTTATCAGGAACGCGGAGAGAGTTTTTTTGTATATGAAGTATATTCTCATTCCGGAAGTAATGCAAAAGAAATAAGGAAAAGTATGTCCCTGTAAAACCGTGTGAACAAAATGGGATAAGACATTCGTTATAATAGCCTCATAGTAAAGTTAATCATTGTTTGAACGAACAGGAGGCGATTTATATGAAACAGATAAAACGAAAAACGCTGGCCGTTGTGATGGTGTTCGCACTGCTTATAGGAAACTTTTGTATAACACCAAAACAGGTAAAGGCAGCAGGACATTCACAGGCAGAAGCCGTCAGCTGGGCGCAGGCTCAAATTGGAAAAGGTTTGGATTATGACGGCGCATATGGAAATCAGTGTGTGGATTTGATTAAGTATTATTATGCATACTTTGGTGTTGCCGGATATGCGATGGGAAATGCCAATGCCTATATTACCAATAATCTTCCCGCCGGATGGACACGTGTGTATGGCAATTACCAGCCGGGTGACATTGCCGTATGGAAGACGAATCACAGCTGCAGTACATGCAGAACCGAAGGGCTCGGTCATGTTGGGATTATTACTTCGGCAGACAGTGTCGGATTTAATGCCGTAAACCAGAATTTTTGCGGCAAATCTTACTGCACACAGAACTGGTTCTACTGTTCGGCACTTGCCTGTGCCATAAGACCGGCATTCGGAGCAGGATCTTCTGCCGGTACGGCGGCGAACATCTCCTTTTCGGATTTTAATCAAAATGGGGTGTGGGACACAAATGCGGAAATGTATATCAAAGTTATGAATCCCGGAAGACAGACGGTGTCAAGCGTGGGATGTTATCTCTACAGCGAATCCGAACAACTTCTGAAATCCTATTCGGAAAGCTGTAATCTGAGTACATCCTATGTAAATTACAACTGTAATATTAATAATGACATGAAATATACCCTGACGCCGGGGACAACGTATAAGTTCATTCTCTATGCCGTTGTCAATGGTCAGGAGTACAGAGATACGAAGAAAAGCTTTGTTACAACGGGAAGCAGTGATGCGCAGAAGCCGTCCATCGCGGATGTCAGTGTGTATAACGTATCGGAAACAGGGTATTATGTACGTTGTAAGGCAAGCGATAATGTAGGGGTTGTACGGGTGCAGTTCCCGACGTGGACGACTGCGAATGGTCAGGATGACCTTCAGACGAACTGGATGACGAATGCAAAAGCGTCCGGGACATTGGGAGCAGACGGTTATTATACATATCACGTAAGCATAACGGATCACAATAATGAATTGGGAACTTATATTACACACATTTATGCTTATGATAAAGCCGGCAACTGTATCTGTTATCAGGTACCGCAGGTAACAGTCAAAAAGGCGGCGACACCAACACCGACGGCAGTGCCGACAGCTGTGCCGGAGCAGACGACGGAGACGCAGAAAGCGGATGGAAATGCGTTGGCAAATGTGGCAGAGAAGGAATATGCTGCCTATTGCGGACAGAAGTATAATTATCAATACGGTTCTTCGCCGTGGTGTTGTAATTTCGTAAGCTGGTGTGCGAGACAGGCAGGTATTTCCACAGATGTTATAAAAAGTACGGCGACGGTGCAGACGATGTATGATAATCTGATTAATGCTTCCGGAGCAACCGTTGTGTCATCCCCGCAGAGAGGAGATTTGGTTTTTTACAAATATACGGATTATGATTCTGCGCGCTTTCATCATATTGGAATTATGATAAATGCTATGGAATCCGTGCAGGGAAATGTTAATAATACATGGTGGAAAGGCAGACCGTCCGCATTGAATCATATTAAAGAAATGGTTTATGTCAGACCGGCATACAATAATAAATACGTAGCACCGTCATCCGCATATTTTTGCGATTACAACTTAAACTTTGTCACGGATGATAATGCGGAACTTTATATCAAAGTGCAGAATCCGAACCGGGAAGGAGTCACTTCGGCAGGGTGTGAATTGTATGATGAGGATGGCATTCTTCTGAAAACATATTATGAAACCTGTAACTGGACGACGTCTTATGTGAATTATAATTGCAATTTTGCGAATGATATGAAATACACGCTGTCTCCGGGAACAACGTACAAGGCAGTTATGTACGCTGTGGTTGGAGGTAAAAGAATCAATGATACGACAAGAATTTTTACCACGACGGGAGTCAAAAAAGATGCTGCGTCGGGCAGCAATGCGGTAGAAGACAAATCGGCAGAAGTATCTGTGCCGGAAGCGACGGCAAAACAGACGGCAACACCTTCATCAACATCTTCGGCTGCATCGCAGGAATCCGGCGCAAAACCGACGGCGAAACCGTCGACAGTGAAAAAACCTTCTAAAGTAAAAGGATTGGCACTGTATACCTATGCGAAAAAAATTATTGTGATGTGGAGTTTCAATGCAAAAGATGATAAAACCGGCTATCAGGTGCAGTATGCAAGAAATAAAAAATTCACTAAAAACGTCAAAAAGAAAAATGTAGGACGTTATACAACGGATGTTAAGCTGAAAAAGCTGAAAAAGAAGAAGTATTATTACGTTCGTGTCAGAGCAGTCAATCGCGTCGGTGGTGTAACAAAATACGGAGCATGGAGTAAAGTCAAAAAAATTAAAGTAAAATAACAGACAGTAACTGTTTTAACGAATCCGCTTGCTTTTTTCCCGAAAATCAGTTATGCTTAGTACAGTTCCATATAACTGGCGGACAGGTGTTGCCGTTGAATCGGGCAGTGCCGGTGAGAGCACTCACGGGGAGTATGGATTTGTATGAATAGCCGACCGCCTGGGCGACCATCTTATTTGGGTGTCCAGGTGGTTTTTTTATAATCAGAATGAAGAAAGAATGGAGGAAGAAAAATGCAGAAACTTTCATTGGAGGCAGAATTGAAGAATAATGCATACCCGGGAAGGGGCATTGTTATCGGCAAATCCCCGAATGCAAAATATGCGGTGACGGCATATTTCATTATGGGACGCAGTGAGAACAGCCGTAACCGTGTGTTTGTGGAGGACGGTGAAGGAATTAGGACGCAGGCATTTGACCCGTCGAAACTCAGCGATCCAAGTCTTATTATTTATGCACCGGTACGCGTTCTTGGCAACAAGACCATAGTAACAAACGGTGACCAGACGGATACGATTTATGAATTGATGGACGAGCAGCAGACATTTGAGCAGGCG
>CAZGDT010000010.1:0-18484 GCA_964524245.1 uncultured Eubacterium sp.
TCACGAGGTTGCATGGCGCAGGGCAGGGCGACAGCCCCGGTCACTCACCAAGCTTCAAGCCCGGCACCGCATTCAAATCCAATCCATGTCTCACACCATTCATATAATCATAATAACCGGCCGCCCCAATCATGGCCGCGTTGTCCGTACACAGCGCAGGTGTTGGCATATAGAAGGAATACCCTCTCTCCGCACATGCCGTCTGCATCCCTTCACGCAACCCCGAATTGCAGGCAACCCCCCCGGCTATTGCTATTTTACGAATTCCATAATTCCGGGCCGCCAGCATAGTATGATCTGTCAAAACCTCTACTACTGCTTTCTGAAAAGAAGCGGCAATATCCTTTTCCGAATAAGCTTCCCCCTTCATTTTACATCCGTTAATATAATTCAAAACCGCAGATTTGACACCACTGAAACTAAAATCATAAGGAGCCCCTTCAATTGAAGCTCGCGGAAATTCAATTGCATTTTCGTCTCCCTCTTTTGACAATTTATCAATCTTAGGGCCACCCGGATATCCCAAGCCAATGGCTCTCGCTACCTTGTCAAAAGCCTCTCCCGCAGCATCATCTCTGGTCCTTCCCAAAATCTCATAATCGCCATAATCACGAACGATCACCAAATGACTATGACCGCCGGAAGCCACAAGACATAAAAAAGGCGGTTCCAAATCAGAATTCGCAATGTAATTAGCTGATATATGACCTTCTATATGGTGAACACCTACAAGCGGTTTTCCCGTAGCAAAACTAATCGCCTTGGCAGCGCCCACTCCTACCAAAAGAGCCCCCACCAGTCCGGGACCATATGTCACGCAGATTGCATCAATATCTTCCCATGTCTTTTTCGAAACCGTGAGCGCTTCCTCTATTACCTGATTAATCTTTTCAATATGCTTGCGTGATGCAATCTCCGGCACAACACCGCCATATAATTTGTGAATATCAATTTGCGACGCTATCACATTTGAAAGGACATCACGACCATTAACCACAACAGCGGCAGCCGTCTCGTCACAAGAGCTTTCAATCGCAAGCACCGTTACCTTTTTCTGTTCCAAATCAATCCTCATTTCTGTCTTTCATCTATTTGTCAGCCTTTTCCGATTTCTCCTCTTTTGCTCCCAGCGGATTAAACTCACGTATTTTCCACCTGCCGTCCTCTTTCATCAGAATAGCATACCAGTTTACCGTATTATAACCATTTCCGGAACGGATAAAATAAGAAAACTTCAAACGCACCATCTCCGCACCCTCAATTTCCATATATTGATAATTTCGGTCCGGTGCAATGTCATAATTAATAATCCTTCGTTTTTTGGAACGGTAAGTCTCTTTTTCTTTTTTTATGTCCGTCTCCATTTTTTCCTGCTTATTCAATTTCTGCAATTCCTTGCAGTACAATGTGCGCAATTGTCCAACCAGTGTCGAGAAATCATCATCTGATAATTTTCTATTATAAATACATTGATTAATTCTGCCAAACAACTTCATGACTTCCTTCGGCGTCTCAGGATATCCCATTTCCAGATCTTTCGCCACCAGCTTCTCCGTCTCTGTTGTCGGTGTATATTCCAATTCCTGCATTTGTTGCCTTTTCATGCGTTGATAATAAACAGCCAGCAATCCCAGCACGGCAAGCGAAATTATAACAACAAGAATCAAAACCGTTCTCTTTTTTTTCATCATCTTTCTCTTTTTCAATGCACGCCCTCCTTCCCGGACACCATCCCTTTATTCATCATTTTCTTCTTTTTCAAACATTAGGCAGGCAGATTTTCGTTCTTTTCCCGGCTTCGCTTCGGAAAATACAGCCCGTACCGGTTCCATAAACTCATCCACACGAATCAACGAAGGGCTGTAGTGCGTCAGCCACAACTCCGTCACTTCTGCTTCCTTTGCCAGCTGCGCTGCTTCCGTAAACATCATATGACGATTTTCTTTTGCCTTGGAAAGCATTGCCGGATCCCCATACATCCCTTCACAAATAAAAAGATCTGCACATCGGGCATGTTCCGCAATTTCCGGAATTGGACGGGTATCCGTACAGTATGTAACTTTTAAGCCTTTTCGTTCCGGTCCGAGAACCATGTCCGGCGAATACACCATGCCGTCAAGTTCCACTTTCTGTCCCTTCTGAAGTGCATTCCATATCTTCATGGGCACACCATTCGTACCGGCTTTTTGCGGATCAAATTTCCCTGCCCGTCGAATTATCTGACTATATCCGTAACAGGGGACCGTATGCTTTACCCGAAATGCTTCCAGCGTGTAACCGCGGTTTTCGATCTGATGAAATGAATCCGTCAATTCTATGTATCGAATTTCAAAAGGAAGCCCCGGCGCAACGACCAGCAGTGACTCCACTACTTTTCTGATTCCCTTCGGGCCAATCATTGTCAACGGCTGTGTTCGTTCTGCATTTCCCATGGAAAGCAGAAGCCCCGGCAGACCACTTACATGATCACCGTGAACATGTGTAATGCAAATGGTATCAATCCCATGCATACTCCATCCTTTTTCACGAATACTTACCTGGGTTCCTTCACCACAGTCAATCAGCAGACTGCTGCCATTGCATCGCGTCATCAGAGCCGTCAGTGCTCTTCTCGGTAACGGCATCATACCGCTTGTTCCCAGCAGGCAGACATCCAACATGTCAAAGTCCTCCATTTCTCCCATTCCTTAACAGTCTACCATATCTCCTTCCCTTTTTCAAACCCCAACCGAAGAAAAAGCCACTTTCTTTACGAAAATGACTCTTCTTCCTTTAATACTTCTTTTATTTGTGACACCTTTACCGGAATCACAAAATTTGCAATCAGATAATCGTAACATTCCTCACACAGAACAAACTCGTGAATTTCCAAGTCACGAGTCGAAAAGTAGCCCCACTCTTTTCTCACTCTAAGGGCATCTTCCCGCCTGTCTCCACTGACCGGCACCGATCGGCCACAGCCGTTACAGAGCACGACATTCTCCCGCAATACGGCCGCCCCCTTTCTTCATGATACCCCCATTATATCAGAAAGCAATTCTATGTTCCACTTGTAATATTTTCCTTTTCCATTCTCTCCCGTTCCGCCTGTGAAAGACGAAGGTACACGGGTGCAAATTCCTTCGCCGGCATTCCTTTTCCAAGTTCCATATATTTTCGTCCCAGAGCCGCTACGGAGGATGCCCTCTGATACCTTACATGCGCCTCACCAAGCTGATATATAAGCCCTTTTTCCTCTGCTATCCTTTTTTCAAAAACCGGAACACCGTCTCCGACAAAAATAATGGAGCGCCCTGTTTCTCCTGCTTTTTTCAGCACAACATCAATCGGAGCCGCATCCGGTTTAACCACTTCCGCAGGAATTTCACCGGACACATCATAAATTCCGTAATATGCCTGATTCCTTCTGGCATCCATAATCGGACAAACCAAGGCATCTGTCCCCGCCAGATTGTAAGCAAGTCCTTCCAGCGATGAGACAGAAACAAGCGGAATATTCAGCGCCTGTCCGAGCCCTTTCGCGGTCGCCGCTCCAATACGAAGGCCGGTAAACGAACCGGGGCCTGCCGCTACCGCAACAGCATCCAACTCCTCTACCGGTATTTCCGCCATAGAGAGCATATCATGAATCATCGGGAGAAGTGTTTGTGAATGCGTCTTTTTATTGTGAATGGTATACTCCCCTGCAAGTATTTCGCCTGACTGTATTGCCGTTGTTGCTACAAGCCCGGAACTGTCTATTCCCAAAATATTCATTACATTCACCTCTCATCCAGCGTTATTAAACGATAATCAAATCCTTTTTCTAAATCTTTCTCTATCGTTACGGTATGACAATTTTCAGGCAGCAAATCTTTTATCCGTGACGCCCACTCAATCAGACAGACTCCCTCTCCGAAAAAATATCCTTCATATCCCAGCTCATACATTTCCTCTATATCGGCAATACGGTATACATCAAAATGATACAACGGAATCCGCCCTTCTTCATATTCCTGAATAATCGTAAATGTCGGACTGGTAATGGCATCTGAAATTCCAAGTCCTCTGGCAAATCCTCTGGCAAAGACTGTTTTTCCGACTCCTAATTCTCCCTCCAAAAGGTATATATCACCCGGCGCCGCATTCACACCGAGCCTTTCTGCCGTTTCAAAAGTGCTCTGCTCACTTTCGCTATGAACTCTCATTTTTTCTTCTCCTTCAAAAAAGCCGCCAACTCCGCGAATCGGTCTTTACAGGACTCTTCCGTAATAATCGTTGCATATATGGCAGACGTATAAATATATATCTCATGCTTACGAAACACAATTTTCCTTACATTATTCCACTTGCATTCGGAAGACGCTTCCCCCTGTGTGACTGTCAGTCCCACATCATCAATGTGACAAATCAGCGGCTGCTGCATAGCTTCCTGCGCCGCCTGACGTTTTCCTTTACTCCACAGTGCAAGCGGCTGCATAACAAGAAACATAAAGGCAATAACTGCCCAAACCACACGTTCCCGTGCACTCCACATTGCAAAACGTCCAAAAAGGACTCCGACAGAGGACACTCCCAGTATAATGCCAAGAACCCCCGTCAATCTTGTATAATTATAATGAAGCAAAAACCGCCCCATGGTTCTCGCATCCATTTTAAGTTCAAACTCCATGCTCATACCACTGCGTCCTCCATTTCTTTCGTTATAAGCAGTTATAGTATAGCAAATGCATGTTTCATTGACAAGCCTTTGGTTTTTTTATAAACTAAAACATATCATAAAAATTTGGAGGATATCATTATGTTTGGATCACTCATTGGAAATATTGCGGGGATTTCTTTTTTTCTTTCATTTCAGATTTTGGGAATTATTCTGTCCCTTTATCTGTTTCAAAAAGAAAAACTGTGTCTGACCCTGCTGTTCGGAAGCGTGATGGGAAGTTTTGCATTTCACTGGCTCCCGACACTTTATGCATTTGTATGCAATTTTACGCTGAGAGCACATATTTTTGCCTTTCTTACATTTGCGGCAATCGTATGGGCGGTATCAGCAGCCGGAAAAAACCGTACATTACTAAACGGGCGAAAAATCAAACCCGATATAAAAAAGGTTTTTTCAGAAAATCCGGCACTCTATATTTTGCTTCCCCTGTTCCTCTATGTTTGTATTGTACTGATGCGGTGCACGATTTCCAATATTGACGGCACTCTGCACAGTGGCCAGAGTACCTACGGAGATATGAACATGCACCTGGGATTCATCACAAGCATTGCCAATCAGAAAAAATTCCCGCCGGAATATTCGATTCTTCCGGGAACTAAACTTTCCTATCCGTTTTTATCGGACAGCATTTCCTCCAGTCTCTACATATGGGGAACTTCCCTTCGGACTGCTTATCTGGTTCCGATGTTTTTTGCCCTGCTTCAGGTTTTTTTCGGGGTGTATACGCTGGCAAAGAAAATTATACAGTCCTACGGCGGAAGTTTCCGCGGCAAAAGCTTCCTTGCCGTCGTTCTGTTTTTCTTCAATGGCGGTCTTGGCTTTGTCTACTTTTTGAACAAAGGAATTTTTAATGAGAACTTCACCAGGATTTTTGCTGCATTTTACGAAACACCGACAAACTATGTACAATCCAATATACAGTGGCACAACATTATCTGCGATATGCTGATTCCCCAACGTGCCACCCTTTTCGGATGGGCAATGTTATTCCCTATTATGATTCTTCTCCTTCGTGGAATTCAGGAGAAAAGCACTTTTCATTTCGTAATTGCAGGCATAATGGCCGGCGGACTTCCCCTGATTCACACCCATTCCTTCCTGGCACTTGGCGTGCTCTGTGCCGGATTCGTGATTTTAAACTTGATGAACAACAGCACCAAATATCAAAATTTCCGTTTCAGCATATGGCTCCGAATTATTCTGGTAACAGCAGCTCTCGCCATCCTTACCGTCATAAGCACAATGCAAATGTCAGAAACACCGGTGGAAGCGGATACATTACTTGTTATCGGTGTCAGCATTGCTGCTGTTCTCGTCGTCGGTATGTCGGCAGCCTGCTATTTTGCATTTGACAAAAATATCCTTAAACGCTGGGGACTGTTTCTCGGCACGGTTCTTCTTCTCGCCCTGCCGATTCTGTTTACGTTCACTTTCACACAGGCATCCGGTGACAACTTCGTTCGCGGTTTCTTCAACTGGAACAATTCCAATCCGGAAACCATGGATAATTATCTTCTTTTTTACATAAAAAATATGGGAATCATGTTTGTCCTTCCCATCCTTGTTTTACTCGCAGGCAGCAAAAAACAGATTCAAACCATGATGCCTGCCATATTCTTATGGCTCATTTCGGAATTTGTTCTGTTTCAGCCCAATCCGTACGACAATAACAAACTCATGCTTGTTTCGTATTTCTTCTTCTGTGTTGCCTCTGCAGACTTTGTTTGGGATACCGTTCCGAAACTTTTCCAAAAAGGAATCCGTATCGTGCGTCCGATTCTTGTAACCCTTGTTGTCATCATTGGCACATTGGCAGCTGCTCTGACTATGGGAAGAGAAGCAGTCGCCGATTATGAACTCTACGGAGCCGACTATGTCCGTCTGTGCAAATGGGTTGAAAAAAATACGGAACCGTCGGACATTTTCCTTACGGCGAACAATCACAACAATGCCATCGCATCCCTGACCGGTCGAAACATTGTCTGCGGCTCCGGAAGCTTTCTCTATTTCCACGGACTTGACTACGCACAACAGGAAAATGATGTACGGCAAATGTATGAAATTTCGGAAACACGTGATGATTTGCTGGAACAATATAATGTTTCCTATATAGTTATCGGTTCCTGCGAAACAAACACCTATGCAATTAACGATTTAGCTTCCATGATGGAAGAATATGAAGTCGTATACAACAAAGACGGCATCCTGGTACTTGCCGTCTGAGTTGTTACTGTGCCGCATATTTCATAACGCCGAAATCCCAAACCACGAGTCCGGTATCTGTTACTGTTTCACTGCGGACAAGAAGATACAATTCCTGATTCGCTCCAACTAATACATCATAAATATCAACGTCTGCCAGACTGTCAAAGCTGCCATCGGCGCTTAGGCATGTGGCAGATGTTTTTTTCCCAAAATCACTAAACCGGTAAAGCCCTGACAGGTTAAATGCATACATCTGCCAATTTGTCGTATCCGTATCAAAGTACCATTCGTACTTTCGATACTCTTCTGAAATGCTTTCTCCGAACTCATAAGACAGATTCAACGTGTCCGCATCCAGAACACCAAATTTTTTCTTTGACGTCGAGTAATACACAATTTCTGATTCGCCAAATCCCACTTTTTTTCCGAAAGCCCCATCCGAAATTGATTCACAAAAATTCGTCCGGGTTCCGGTTGCCGAATCAAACCACATAGCACCTGAGCCGTCAAATACAAGAAAGCAGCTGCCATTTTCCATGACATGAAACTGTGTCACATCATGCTCTGACGCATAATCCGTTTCTTCATCTTCGGTATCTGTCTTTGTCTGCAGTTCTGTGTTCTCTATTGTATTTTCGTTCTCATCAATCATCAGCACATAATATTGAACATTCATTTTCTCTTCTTCAAACATGTCCAAATTTTCATTATCGGGCCACGTACATACTTCCATGAGTGCATAGAGATTCCCATCATCTCCTCTCGTAATGAAGGGAACTTCCACCGTCCTTTCATTTTCCACAAAGTCCGTAAACATCTCCGTAAGTGCTTTACTCACATATTCTTTCGTCTGCCAATTGCCGTCAGAATTCAACGTATATTCACAAATTGCCTTGTAAGTGTCGCCATTATCGTCCGTATCCGTTACATACTGATACAGTGCCGGTTCTCCAAACGCATTTGTCTGCAGCTCTCCTACATTTAATACGTCTTCCTCATATAAATTCAACTCATCCGGAAGAGAAGCATATTGTTCTTCCCGATATAATTTTCCGGCAGACGGAGTTGAAGTTGCCTCTGCACCATCCGTTGCCGGACCACTACAGGCCGACAGCATTATTACTGATATGCACAACATGGGAAGTACATGCATTATCCAATTCTTTTTCATCCGTCACCACTCCTCGTCTCTACAATATCATAGAAAGCTGTATTCTCTTTTTCTGTAAATCAACACTTAGCACCTTCACTTCTACGATATCCCCAACGCTTACAACATCAAGCGGATGTTTGACAAACTTCTTATCCGTCAGTTTGGAAATATGTACCAGTCCGTCCTGATGGACACCGATATCGACAAACGCACCGAAATCAATAACGTTGCGCACCGTGCCTTTGAGTATCATTCCTTCCTGTAAATCCTTCATTTCAAGCACATCATTACGAAGAATCGGTGCCGGCATTTCATCACGCGGATCACGTCCCGGCTTTTCCAATTCACGAATAATGTCCTGCAGCGTAATTTCTCCGATTCCCAACCTTTCAGCCAATTTAGAAGTATCTTTCGCCATCAGCGATAATCCCGTCAGCCCGCCCCGAATGTCTTCCGGTTCATATCCCAAATCATCCAAAAGTCCCGCTGCCGCTTCATACGATTCCGGGTGAACGCTCGTGGCATCCAGCGGATTTTTACCATCTGCAATCCGCATAAACCCGGCACACTGCTCATATGCCTTCGGCCCGAGTTTTGCCACTTTCAAAAGCTCTTTTCGACTATGGAATCTGCCATTTGCTTCCCGATATGCCACTATATTTTTCGCAATCGGTTTCGATATGCCGGAAACATATTCCAACAGGGACGCCGACGCCGTATTTAAATCCACTCCTACGTTGTTTACACAGTCCTCAACCACATTCCCCAACGCCTCACTGAGTTTTTTCTGGTTCATATCATGTTGGTATTGCCCCACTCCAATACTCTTTGGGTCAATCTTGACAAGTTCCGCCAACGGATCCTGCAGCCGTCTGGCAATTGACACTGCACTTCGCTGTCCCACGTCAAATTCCGGAAATTCTTCCGTAGCCAGTTTACTTGCCGAATAAACAGATGCCCCTGCCTCATTGACAATGATATACTGCACCGGTTTATTAAGTTCTTTCAACATATCCGCGATTACAAGCTCCGACTCTCTGGATGCCGTTCCGTTTCCGACGGATATCAGACTGACATTGTATTTTTCAATCAGGCCTTTAACAATCTTTTTTGTCTCCTCTACTTTATTCTGCGGCTCAGTCGGAAACACAACAATCGTATCTAAAACTTTTCCCGTTGCATCTACAACTGCCAATTTGCACCCTGTTCGAAATGCCGGATCCCACCCCAGCACAACCCGTCCTGCAATTGGCGGCTGCATTAAAAGCTGCTGAAGATTTTTCCCAAATACGTGAATCGCACCATCTTCTGCCTGTTCCGTCAGTTCATTTCGAATTTCTCTCTCTATGGAAGGAGCAATAAGACGCCGGTAGCTGTCTTCAATCGTCTTCTCTAAATATTCACGTGTATTCACGTTATCTCCTAAAATTATCTTTTTCGCAAGATACCGGATAATTTCTTCTTCCGGCGCTTCAATTTTTACTGTCAGTATTTTTTCTTTCTCTCCGCGGTTAATGGCAAGAACCTGATATCCTGACAATTTGGCAACCGTGCTTTCAAAGTCGTAATAATTCTCATATACAGACTTTTCCTCCGGATTTTTTGCTGCCGCCAAAAGAACACCTTTCTGCATCGTAGTCTTTCGAATCGCCGCACGATAATCCGCATCATCCGCAAATGCCTCAGCCAAAATGTCCATTGCCCCCTGTATGGCCTCTTCTTCCGACGCCGCTCCTTTTTCTTCATCTACATACGGCACTGCCTCCTCAAGAAGAGATTTTTCGGTCATCTGAAGCAGCAAAATATTTGCAAGGCCTTCCAGTCCTTTTTCTTTTGCAATCGTCGCTCTTGTCCGGCGTTTCGGACGATACGGACGATACAAATCCTCCAGAACAACCTGTGTCTCTGCTGCCAGAATCTGTGCTTTCAGTTCCTCCGTCAGTTTTCCCTGCTCTTCTATCCCGGCAAGAACGGTTTCCTTTCGCTGTTCAAGATTACGAAGATAAGTCAGCCTCTCATCCAAATTACGCAGCTGTTCATCATTTAATGTACCATGCTGTTCTTTTCTATATCGGGCTATGAACGGTATCGTACACCCCTCATCAATGAGTTTGATAACTGCTTCTACCTGCCACGTCTTAATTTTGAGTTCTTCTGCTATTTTTTTTACAATATCCATTTTTCTCTCCATTTCTGTATCTGATAAATCACAGATAGCTGCGACATTCCGAAGCAGCCATCCGGGATTATTATAACTGATTTGCAAAAGGTGTGCAAGACAACTTTGACACAGGCTTTCCTCTCCTTTATAATAGATGTATCTTATGTTAAGGAGGATGTGCGTTTTGACAAATTATTCATCTCTCATACGGGAATTAACCCTGGAAGAAAAAATACAAATCATTCATGCAGCCGGACTGTTCCGCACAGGCGAAGTTAAACGGCTCCATATTCCTTCTCTTGTCATGTCGGACGGTCCTTCCGGCATACGACAGGAATTTGAAAACGATGCCTGGAATCCGATAAACGATACGACGGATTATGTCAGCTGGCTTCCGAGCAACACCTGTCTGTGCAGCACGTGGAACCCCGAACTTGCCGAATCTTTTGGCGAAGTTCTTGGCGAAGAAGCACGAGGCCGCGGAAAAGATGTGATACTTGCTCCCGGCCTCAATATAAAACGTACACCTCTCTGTGGAAGAAACTTTGAGTACATGAGTGAAGACCCGGTACTTACTGCCCGCATGTCAGTACCGCTTATCCATGGAATTCAATCACAGGACGTTGCTGCCTGTGTCAAACATTTCGCACTGAACAATCAGGAATGCGACCGCATGAGTGTCGATGTAACAGTCGACGAAAAAACACTGCATGAACTTTATCTTCCGGCATTTCATGCTGCCGTCACCGAAGGAAATGCCTACAGCATTATGGGTTCCTACAACAAATATAACGGCAGTTTCGGCTGCGAGAACGAAAAATTACTCGATATCATTTTACGCAGACAATGGGGGTATGACGGTGTAACGATTTCTGACTGGGGCGCTGTCCGGAGCACAGAAGCGACAGCACTGCACGGTGTTGATATTGAAATGTCCGTCACGCCGGATTTTGATGATTACAAACTCGCTAATCCCCTGTTAGAAAAAATTAAAAACGGAGAGATTCCGGAGTCTGTTTTAGATGACCGTCTGGAACGAATTTTTCACATGATGGAACGGCTCCGCCTTGGAAAAGACGATCGAAAAAAAGGACGTACGAACACACCGGAACACCATGCGAAAATTCAGGAAATTGCGGAAGAAGGCATTGTTCTTCTGAAAAATGACGCCAATCGTCTTCCTCTTCGTACTTCGGTCAAAAAAATACTGGTAATAGGTGACAATGCCATAAGAAATCATGCAGAAGGGGGCGGAAGTTCGGAAGTCCGCACGCTCTATAATATTTCTCCTCTCCTCGGCATTCGTATGGTTCTTGGCGGTGACACACAAATCGACTACCTGCCCGGCTATTATGTAGACAATGAAAACAATGTGACAGGAGAAGTGGACTGGCAGGCAGAAAGCCTTCAGCCAAATTATGCAACAACTCAGGGACGGGAACATTTTGATAATGTCATAGTCCCAAAACAGAAGCAGTATTTGCAGGAAGCTGTCAATGCCGCTTCGGACTATGATGAAGTTATTTTCATCGGCGGATTGAACCATGCCTATGATGTCGAAGGGTTTGACCGTCCGAATATGATTCTCCCTTACGGACAGGATGCTGTCATTTCCGCACTTACAGAAGCCACGGAAAATCTTACCGTGATTCTTATTCAGGGAAGTCCGGTAGAAATGCCATGGATTCATCAGGTTTCTTCCCTGATTCAGACAAGCTACTGCGGAATGAACGGCGGCTATGCACTGGCACGCGTTTTATTTGGAGAAATAAATCCGTCCGGACATCTGACAGAATCCTATCCCTGTCATCTCGCCGATACACCGACGGAAAAATATCATTCCTACCCGGGCGAAATCGATGCTCACGGTCAACGTCATGTACACTACACAGAAAAACTCATGGTCGGCTACCGCTATTATCAGACAAAACAAATCCCTGTTCTGTTTCCTTTTGGACACGGACTTTCCTATACGAGTTTTTCCTGTGACGATTTTCGCTTAATCGTACGCGGAAAATTGCAGGAACCGGATTTTTCCGTAACCGTATCCTGCCAACTAGAAAATACAGGATCCCGGGAAGGAAAAGAAACTCTTCAGCTGTACGTTGGGATTCCTGAAGAGGGGCAGCCGGACCGTATTCTCCGAAACTTCCAAAAGGTTTCTCTGAAAGCAGGTGAGAAAAAAGGAATCTCTCTCTCCTTAAAATCCGGAGACTTCGCCACCTATTCCCCGGAGAAAAAAGACTTTTCCGCCAATCCAGGAACATACCGCCTATATCTGGGAACCTCTGTTGAAAATATACTCTGGGAAACAACAACGGTAATTGAATAATTTCACCTCGAAACAGAGGGGGACACCCCCTCTGTTTTATCATCAATCATCCTTTTTCTCCCGGTTTTTTACAACATTTTTCATCATATCCACTTTCGCTTTTTCCTGCGGACTCATATCTTTTGTGAGAATTTCAAGAAGAATCGTCGTTTCTTCCGGTGTAAAAGACATATGGTGGCTTTTTAACTGGGATGTCGCTTTCATCAGAAGCGGAGCCGCCTCTTTCATGCTTTTCCCCTTCATCCCTTCCGCCAATTCTTTCATTACCTGAATTTTTAACGGATGCATTGTCTTAAAAATATCATGCTCTTCAAAAAACGACTTCATTTTTTCTCTTCCTCTCCCTTCTTTTCTTTTTCAGAATTCTGTTCCATGGAAATATCCGAATCCGTTTTAGAATCCTGCATCATCTGCAACACGGATGACAGCATGTCAAAAGTATCCCATTCTTCCGACGGCAGCATGTTTTTTAGGATTTCAAACGGTTCCGAAGCAGCTTCTCCCGCCATCTCCTGTGCCTGTTCCATTGTCTGCATCACCTGCATGATTTCCATCATACGACGCATACGAAAAAACTGCAGAAAGGTATCCAAAAGGCGACGTTCTCTTCCCATGGCAAAGGGCCGGACAGCCTGAAGAAGCCCTTCCAAATCAATTTGCTCCCCGACCGAAACATCAAAAAAAGGAATAGCCGCTTTCAATACTTTCACACTTCGAGTATTCTGCATTCGACTATCCCATTCCATCATATCTGTCCCCGCCTTTGAACAAACTCATTCGATTCCCGCCTTCTACTCCGGGCGGGTATTCTATTCTATGCAGGAGAAAGAAGTAAAATGCGGGTTTATGAATATTTCATCCGATCGGGCGTAATTCCCGTCAGCACATCATCCAAGAAACGCTCTGCAAGAAACTTTGCCATAGGCAGATTCTGATCCAGATAGTTCCCGCATGCCTCCGGTGCCGCTCCCGGTACATCTCCTTCATAGAGACGTATAAACTCATACATTTCACGGAGCAGCGTTATAATGTCATCCGACTCATAATCACCGGCCAGCAAAAGATAAAAGCCCGTCCGGCATCCCATGGGGCCAAAATAGATAATCTTATCTCCCCACGTTTCATGATTCCGTAAAAAAGTAGCTCCCAGATGCTCTATTGTATGCATCTCCGCATTATTCATCACCGGTTCAAAATTCGGTCTTGTCATGCGTATATCAAAGGTAGTCACCACATCCTGTCCGGTACTGTCTTTTCTACTGACATACACACCGGGCAGAAGCCTCATATGATCCACGGTAAAGCTGGCTATCGTTTTCATTTTTCTCCTCCTCATTCAGCAAATCCGCATTATTCGTAATACACATCAACCCTTTTTCGGGGAATCAGATTCTGTATCAATTCCAACACACGGCCGGAAGCATTTCCATCGTCTGTTGTATTATATTTATTTTTAAACTTTTTGTACCGTTCTTCGTAAATTTTACCATCGTAATGAAGAATATCGTTAATAAGCTCCTCCGTAGTCGTCGATATCGGGCCCGGCATTTCTTTGCTGTAGCTGAAATAAAATCCGCGCAATTCATTCTTATACTTGTAGAAATCATAAGCAAAAAAGAACATGGGCCGGTTTAAAATGCTGTAATCAAACATAACGGAAGAATAATCCGTAATCAAAATATCGGACACCAGAAAAAGTTCGGCAATATCACGACTCTGGTCAAAGTGATAAATAAATCCCTCATAAGGTGACCAGTCAATTGCATCCATAATCAGATAATGGTATTTCACAATCATAATATACTCATCACCCAGTTCCTGCTGCATTTTTTCGAAGGAAATCCGTGGACGAAATTCGTACTTATCATCTTCCGAAAACTCATCATCACGCCACGTCGGCGCATAGAGTATTATTTTCTTATTCTCCGGAAGTCCAAGTTTCCGTCGAAAGCAGCGGATTCCCTCCGTTGTATTTTCACGAAACAGAATATCATTACGCGGGTACCCAATCTCAAGCATTTCTTTGTGAAAATCAAATGCTCTCCGAAAAGTTTCCGTTGAAAACGGATTTTGTGAAATCAGATAATCCCAGGTATGAACATTCTTTGTAAAATGTTCCTTATAGGAATCAATATCACTTTCTCCGACCATAAATACATCTTCCATGTCAAGTGCAAGCTTTTTCAACGGTGTCCCATGCCATGTCTGAATATAATAGGTTCCCTTACGACGCACCAAAAACTCAGGCTGTCTCGTATCAAACACCCAGATTTTCGCCGTCGCCATGTAATAAAGGTAACGCAGACGTCCATACTGTACCTGTCTGCTCATACCGGGAATATTATATTTTTCATTTTCATAAAACCAGATGCAGTCCCAGTTCATATCATATCCGTTTGCCATAAGATATTCATAAATATGTTTTGGATTTCCTGAATAACTTTTACCAAGACTGCTGTCGAAGACAATGCGGTTCTGCTTTACAGGGAACAGGCGGCACATCAAATAATAAACAACGACAACAATCTGTTTCGCCAGATGGTATACCTTCTTACGCACTGCATTCCCCTCCTTGTCTTCTATTCTTCCGCATGACTCATGCCGCGTTCACGTTCTCCAAACACCTTCTCAATGACACGCTCGGAAGCATGACCGTCATCTACACTACAGAATCTTTCATAGAATTCGTCATAACGGTCTTTGTAAGCTTCTTCCACTGCTTCCATGTTGTGCAGGGCATCCACTACCGCATCATTGGTGCGCAGGATCGGCCCCGGAAGCTCTTTGTCCATATCCATGTACATGCCTCGAATTTCATCTGCATATTCGTCATAGTCGTATGCATAAAACAAAATTGGTCTTTTCAGATTTGCAAAATCGAAAAATACAGATGAATAGTCGGTAATACATATGTCAGATGCCAGATATAATCTGGATACATCCTCATACTGACTGCCGTTATATACAAATCCTTCATATTCCGTCAAATCAAGGATATCCGCAATATAATAATGCGTACGCAGAAGAATCACACTGTCATCACCGAATTCCTTCTGAAGGCGTCCCAAATCAAGCGCAAGCGTGAATTTATATTTTCCACGGTCATAAAACTGATTATCCCTCCACGTCGGCGCATAAAGTATAACACGCTTACCTTCCGGAATTCCAAGTTCCTTTTTCACTTCAGACGCTATCTCATCCTTATTATCCGAATAAAGAATATCGTTACGCGGATAACCGTATTCCAAAATTTTATCCCGGTCATAGACAAAAGCCCGTTCAAAAACGTCTGTAGAAAAGCGATTGGCAGAAATCAGATAATTCCACTCTCTTCCGTGCTTATAAAACAGGGTTTTGTGATTCTGACTGGCTGATGTGATATCATCCATGTCAAAAGCCAATTTTTTCAGTGGCGTTCCATGCCACGTCTCCAAAAATACAACTCCGAGACGTTTTGTATTCCAGGCAGGCTGACGCACATTAAAAATACGATAACCGCACCGTGATGCATAATAAACATAGCGAAGACTGTTCATTTTGACTCTCGTATGTTTACCACTCTTTGCCAATGCCGGTGATTTTTTATTCAAAACCCAAATATACCGATATTTATCTCCTCTTGTTTTCTGCAAATATTCATACAGATATTTAGGACTGTCCGAATAACTCTTTCCAAAAAAGCTTTCAATAAATACCCAATCACGGCGCAGCGGCATTTTCTTAAACACATGACGTTCTAAAACCCGATACCACTGAATTCTGCTGCCGAAAAAGCCTTTTTTCTTCCGGCGCCACTTATTAAATTTCATAAACGGCTTTGCCATACGGAATTTCCCTTTTCGCGTAAATGCCAGCTGTATCCGCTCAAAAAATCCATATTCTTTTGTAATTTCCTTCCAATCAGGCATATTTGCCATTGCCTTGGCGAATTTCGGTGCATTCTCACGAAGAATGCGTGCCGGATATTTTCTCCAGAAAAAATTCAGCAGATACCGATCCAATGCGTAACGCAAATCCTTGTCTTCATCCGACAAAAATTTCATGGAACGATAATATGATTCCAAAAATTCTGAACTTCTTCGGCCACGTTTTTTCTGACAGAGTGCCGGGAGATGAACCTGATCATTACGATGACGCCAGATATACAGACTGTCACCGTCTATCCACATTCTTCCTTCCGCCTCTTTCAGCAGCTGCACACAAAAACGCATGTCGCTGTAAAAACGTGTCTCCGTGTCAAATCGGATATCATTCTCTATTAAAAATTCTCTGCGAATAAGAAAATGCTGCACAGAATACATTTCCACAAAACGGTCACGGAGAACCTGTCCTTTCAATTCCCTGATTCCCTCAATAAACGTTTCCTGTTTTGCTTTCTCAAAAGTAAAGTTAACAGGCTTGAACCACGTGCTGTATTTATTTCCCGTCGTTAACAGAGCATTCTTTTCCTCTGCCAATGACAAAAGGCGGCGCAATGAACCCTCCATCAGATAATCATCACAGTCAATAAAATAAACATACTCACCTGTCGCCTTGGACAGACCGATATTCCGGCAAAAAGACACGCCAAACGGATACACCTGTCCGATTTTTTCATCGTATTCGTCCAGCAATTCTCCTTCCTGCGGATTCAGCTCTTTATCCGTGTAAACATCCAGTGTTGCACCTTTTTTTTCATGTTCTTCCACTTCCTGACGACGGCGTTCGGCATTATGAAGCCGTTTTTCCACGTACTCCTGGATTTTCTGCTCACGCCATGCAGCAGCCGTTTCTTCGTTTTCGCGGATTACATCCTCCGGTAATTCTTCCATTGCCAGATATACTTTTACATGCGGATTCTTTTTCACCGTTTCCGGCACCTCATGTCCGTCCTTATCATTTACAATAAGAATTTCATAATCCGTCAGCTTTTGTTCTTCAATACTCTGAACACATTCCTCCAGATAAGCCTGTCCCTTAAAATATGGAATAATTATACTTACCTTTGGCATATTCGCACCTCCATTATCTCACAACGAAATTCAAAATACGTCCCGGCACATAGATTTCTTTCACAATCTGTCTGCCCTCAATCTTATCTGCAATCGCTTTTCTTCCGGCAGCCAGTGCCTCTTCCCTGGAAGCACCTGCCGCAAGTGCTGCAACGGCACGAACCTTGCCATTAATCTGCACGCCTATCTCCTGCACTTTTTCTACCGTTTTTTCTTCATCATATGTCGGCCATTCCGTCTGATAAAGTCTGCCGCCATATTGTTTCATTTCCCACAGTTCCTCCGTAATGTGCGGTGCCACGGGATTCAAAAGAACTAACAGCGTTCTGAATTCGTCATATGTTACGGAACCCTTTTTATAAAACTCATTAATCAATGCCATCATGGAAGCAATTGCCGTATTATATTTCAACATTTCAAAATCATTGCTTACCTTCTTAATTGTCTGATGAACTTTCGTTTCAAGATCAGAAGAATAACCGGTTTCTTCCGTTACCATATCTTTCAGTTTCCAGACACGATCCAGGAAACGACGGCACCCCTTCACGCCATCCTCTGACCAGGCTGCTGCCGCATCAAATGCGCCGATAAACATCTCATACGTACGCAGTGTATCTGCTCCGTAGTCATTTACAATATCGTCCGGGTTAACGACATTACCGCGGGACTTACTCATCTTCTCACCATTCTCACCAAGAATCATTCCATGAGAAGTTCTCTTCTGATAAGGTTCTTTCGTTGGTACAACTCCCTGATCATAAAGGAATTTGTGCCAAAAACGAGAATAGAGAAGGTGAAGCGTTGTATGCTCCATTCCACCATTGTACCAATCTACCGGCAGCCAGTATTCCAATGCTTCCCTGCGTGCCAGTGCTTGTTCATTCTTAGGATCAATATAACGCAGGAAATACCAGGACGAGCCCGCCCACTGCGGCATGTT
>CAZGDT010000011.1:0-17703 GCA_964524245.1 uncultured Eubacterium sp.
TTCTGAAAGAAAATTATACAAATTTACTCTTGCGATTTGAAGTTAGATATATTACAATAAATGCAATTGGGTATGCTTACAGAAAGGATGTGGCCAGATGCAGGAGTTTAATAATACACAATACTTTAAAGTGGAGGCAGACAGAGATCCGGATGTACGGGACATTGTTGCGTCCGTATATTCTGCGTTAACAGAGAAAGGCTACAATCCGGTAAATCAGATTGTCGGATATCTGATGTCAGGCGATCCGACGTACATTACCAGTCATAAAGGAGCCAGAAGTCTTATTATGCGGGCAGAACGTGATGAAATTATAGAGGTTTTCCTGGAAGACTATATTAAGAACAATCTGAAAGAAGATTAGGTATTTATTTTGAGAATCATGGGACTTGACTACGGTTCTGTGACTGTCGGCGTGGCGATTAGTGATTCCATGCTTTTGACGGCACAGCCGGTTGAAGTTATAAAAAGAAAAAGTGAAAACAAGTTACGACAGACTCTGGCACGTATACAGTTACTGGCAGAGGAGAATGACGTAGGACGTATTGTGCTCGGTTTGCCGAAGAATATGAACAATTCTGAGGGAGAACGAGTCGAACGTACCAAAGAATTTATGGAAAAACTGATAGCCCGGACAGGCCTGGAGGTCGTATTGTGGGATGAACGTCTCAGTACTGTTTCTGCTATGGACGTGCTAAAAGAGGGTGGAGTGCGCTCTCAACATCGAAAAACGTATGTAGACAAAATTGCAGCTTCCCTGATTTTGCAGGGGTATCTGGATTCCATACGCAATTAGGAGGAAGTAAATGTCAGAAAATGGAATGATAATGCTTACGGCTGACGATGGCAGCGAGGAGGCTTTTTTTGTGTTGGAAAAAGCGGATATTGCCGGACAGTCTTACCTTTTGGTGACGGATTCACCGGAGGAAGAAGATGCGGAAGCGCTTGTCCTTAAAGTGACGGAAGAAGACGAAATGGTGACATATGAAGTGCTGGAAGATGAGAATGAATTGAAAATTATTTCCAAATATTTTGAAGAACTTTTGGAAGATGTAGAATTAAGACTAGAATAGAGAGGTGTAAAAATTGAAGAAGAAAAAGACAGGGGAGGAATTTGTAAAAGTAATTCCTCTGGGTGGCCTGGAGCAGATTGGTATGAATATCACTGCGTTTGAGACAGAAGAGAGTATTATTGTCGTAGATTGCGGATTGGCATTTCCGGAAGATGACATGTTGGGTGTTGACCTTGTCATACCGGATATTACGTATTTACAGGATAACAGAGATAAGGTAAAAGGATTTGTGATAACCCACGGACATGAAGATCATATCGGCTCGCTCCCTTATGTGCTGAAAGAATTAAATGTTCCAATCTATGCTACCAGACTGACAATGGCAATTATTGAAAACAAATTGAAAGAGCACAATCTTTTGAACAATGTAAAGAGAAAGGTTGTATCATATGGGCAATATATTAATCTGGGCAATTTTCGGATAGAATTTATCCGGACCAATCACAGTATTGCCGATTCTTCCGCATTGGCTATTTATACGCCGGCGGGGATTATTGTGCATACCGGAGACTTCAAAGTGGACTATACGCCGGTGTACGGTGATACGATTGATTTGGCACGATTTGGAGAGCTTGGGAAAAAGGGCGTACTGGCGCTTATGTGTGACAGCACCAATGTGTTGAAATCCGGCTTTACGGAATCCGAGCGGACGGTTGGTGCGACCTTTGATTCGATTTTTGAGGAAAATGCCAATAATCGAATTATTGTAGCGACTTTTGCATCGAATGTGGATCGTGTTCAGCAGATTATCAATTCCGCAAAAAAACAAAATCGTAAAGTGGTCATCGAAGGAAGAAGTATGGTCAATATTGTGAATACGGCAGTGGAGCTTGGCTATATTCAGGTGCCGGATAATATGATTATCAGCCTGGAAGAAATGAAGAATTATTCAGATGATCAGCTCGTACTCATTACTACGGGAAGCCAGGGCGAAGCCATGGCGGCACTTTCCCGTATTGCGGCCAGCATTCACCGGAAAATTACAATTATGCCGGGGGATGTGGTAATATTTAGTTCACGGCCGATTCCGGGCAATGAAAAATCGGTTTCTAAGGTGATGAATGAATTATCACAAAAAGGAGCGAAAGTCATTATTCAGGATACACATGTATCCGGACATGCGTGCGAGGAGGAGATAAAGCTTATTTATTCACTTGTAAAGCCCCGCTTTGCCATTCCGGTGCATGGAGAATATCGTCATTTGCAGGGGCAGGCAGAAGTGGCGCAGAAAATGGGTGTTGAAAAAGATAATGTTAAAATTCTGCGGTCCGGTGATATTTTGGAACTGCGTGAAGAAAGTGCGCGCGTGGTTGGAAAAACCGTGGCGCAGGGAATCATGGTAGACGGTTTGGGTGTTGGTGATGTAGGAAATATTGTGCTTCGTGACAGACAGCACCTTTCAGAGAATGGATTGCTTGTTGTTGTTTTGACAATGGAGAGAGGTTCCAATACGATTTTGGCGGGACCTGATATTGTATCCCGTGGTTTTGTTTATGTGCGGGAAGCGGAAAATCTTATGGATGAGTGTCGTGAAGTGGTTAATATTGCACTGGACCGTTTATATGATCGTGGAATTACGGATTGGGGACGGATTAAAACGGAGATAAAGGATTCTTTGAATGATTTCCTTTGGAAGAAAATGAAGAGAAATCCGGTGATTTTGCCGATTATTATGGAGGTATAATCCATGTTAAAAGCTGTACGAACCATGCTTATTGTATTATTGAATATTGTATTCTATGGTCTTGTTGCATTCAGTGCAGTACAGCTTTGTCATGCAGGATATTCTTTTGCCTGTGAAGCGGTGGGAGATATATCGAAAGATTTGCCGCCGGGTGAGACGAAGACATTTACAATTGCTGCTGCAGACAGTGAATATGAAGTAGCGGGGAGACTTGCCGGTCAGAATCTGATTGGAAGCCGGAATGCTTTTTATGTGAGGATGCAGCTTATGAAAAACAGTGATGCGCATATGCAGGAGGGTATTTATACGTTAAACAGCAGTATGACATATGAGGAAATTATTCGTGTCATTTACGGTATGTAAAAGTATAGAACAGGAATCCCATTGTTTCCAATTTTTGGAGTGGGATTTCTTGTGTTTTGGAGAGGAGAAGAAAAAAGATGGATTCGGATCGCATGGAGGTTTTTCTGGAAAAATACAGGGAAGTGCTTCCGGAATATATTCGGGAATTGGAGCGCCATGCCGTGCAGAATGAAGTGCCGATTATACGGCGGGGAACAAGAGATGTGCTGCGATTTCTTCTGCGCACCGTCGGACCGGCAGAGGTTCTGGAAGTCGGCGCTGCCATTGGATATTCAGCTCTTTGTATGAAAGAGTTTTTACCGGCCGCTTCTCATATTACGACAATTGAAAAAGTAGAGATGCGTCTTGCGGAAGCAAAAAAAAATCTGAAAAAATATGATCCGGAAAAAAGGATTACCCTTTTGGAGGGAGATGCGGCTGATGTTTTGGAGAGACTTGTACAACAGGGGAAATCCTATGATTTCATATTTATGGATGCGGCAAAAGGACAATATTTAAATTTCCTGCCGAATATTCGGAAATTACTTCGTGACGGCGGGTTGCTTGTATCGGATAATATTCTGCATGAGGGGGACATTCTTGAATCCCGTTATGCCGTGACCCGGCGTGACCGGACGATTCACAGCCGGATGAGAGAATATCTGCAGGTGCTTATGGATACGGAAGAATTGGAGACGATATGTGTGTCAGTCGGAGACGGCATGACGCTTAGCAGAAAAATGAATTCGTTACGGAAAGGAGAAGTCCATGGAAGGGAATAGAAAAAAACCGGAGATACTGGCCCCGGCAAGCAGTTTGGAAGTGTTGAAAACTGCCGTTTATTACGGAGCAGATGCTGTTTATATTGGCGGAGAAATGTACGGACTGCGTGCTAAAGCGAAAAATTTTTCACCGGAAGATATGAAAGCCGGTATTGAATTTGCCCATAAACATGGCAGGAAAGTATATGTGACGGCAAATATCACCGCACATGACCGGGATTTGGAGGGCGTAGAATTATATTTTAAGGAATTGGAGGAAATGAATCCGGATGCATTGATTATATCCGATCCGGGTGTATTTTCCATAGCAAAAAAGGTTTGTCCGGATATTGATATCCATATCAGCACACAGGCAAACAATGTGAATCACATGACGTTCCGCTTTTGGCACGAATTGGGAGCAACCCGTGTTGTGACGGCAAGAGAACTTTCGATATCAGAAATTGCGGATATAAATGCGCATATTCCCGAAAAACTTGAAATTGAAACATTTATTCATGGTGCCATGTGCATTTCTTACTCCGGTCGCTGTCTTTTGAGTAACTATTTTACCGGGAGAGATGCGAATTTGGGAGCCTGTACGCATCCTTGCCGATGGAAATATTATATCATGGAGGAAAATCGGCCGGGTGAGTATTTGCCGGTGGAGGAAAATGAGAGAGGAACTTATATTTTTAATTCCAAGGACCTCTGTATGATTGAACATATTCCGGAACTTGTAGCTGCCGGTGTGGACAGTTTTAAGATAGAAGGAAGAATGAAGACGGCGCTTTATGTGGCAGTTGTCGTTCGCACTTACAGGCAGGCATTGGATGATTATTGGGAGAATCCGGAGAAATATAAAAGAAATATTACAAAATATAAGCAGGAAATTGCAAAGTGTACGTATCGACAGTTCACGACGGGATTTTTCTTTGGAAAACCGACGCATGAGGCACAGATTTATGATCACAATACGTATACAAAAGGGGCGACATATCTGGGGAGAATACAGGAAGTCACACCGGAAGGAACCGTCATATTTGAACAGAAAAACAAATTTTCCGTTGGAGATATCATTGAGGTGATGAAAAAAGACGGTGAAAACCGGCAGGTGCGCGTGCTTTCCATGACAAATTCTGCAGGGGAAGAGGTGGAATCCTGTCCGCATCCGGGTGAAATAATTCGAATGAAAACAGATGCGTTGCTTTCTGTTGGAGAAATTATGCGTGGGATAGAACGTGTGCCTGTTCTAAAAAAAAACAGTGATGCGTTATCAGCGGATGTGATAAAAACATATTTGTCTGAAAAAAACAGAGACAGAGAAATTATCGTTTGCCACAGCACGAATTCTACAAATACGGAAGTGAAAGAACGCGCGGCAAATGGTGCCGGAGAGGGACTTGTTGTTCTCGCGGAAGAACAGACGGAAGGGCGCGGGCGTCTTGGCAGAGATTTTTTCTCACCGAAAGGTACAGGGATTTACATGAGTTTTCTTTTTCAGCCCCTTTCTGACCTGTCATCAAATATCGTCTCCGTGACGACAGCTTCTGCCGTGGCAGTGTGCAGGGCAATACGGAAAACTCTCCATCTGGAGCCGGAAATAAAATGGGTGAATGACATATATCTGAATGGGAAAAAAATATGCGGTATTCTCACCGAAGCCGTAACTGACAGTGAATCCGGTCAGATTGGTACCGTCGCAGTAGGAATCGGAATCAATTATCGTTCGCCGGAGAAAGGTTTTCCCGAAGAGTTAAAGCAGACGGCGGGAAGTTTGTGTGGTGAGGAAGGAAGTTTCGTTTCGAGAAATGAGCTTGCTGCGGCTATCATAGAGGAAATGCAGAAGTTATATGAGGATTTAACAAGTGGAAAACACATGGATGATTATCGAAGATTCTCCCTGGTTTTAGGAAAGAAAGTGACTTATATGGATGGGGAGAATTGGGAAACTGGAACAGCAATTGATGTAGAAAACGACGGTGGATTAATTGTTGAAAAAGAGGATGGGAGCCATCATGTGTTGCGAACGGGGGAAATTACACTTCGCATGTGTTAAGGAAGAAACAGGAGATGATGTACCATGGAACAATTATATGATACAGAGGAATTACGGGAAAGAGTGATTCTGGTGGCAGTTGACACAGAGGATGGAACGGATGTTGAGAGCTCGCTGGATGAGCTTTCTGAATTGGCAGAGACAGCAGGAGCCGTTACCGCAGGTCGCATGATTCAAAAGCGTGATGCGGTGCATCCCGGTACTTATGTCGGCAAGGGTAAAATAGAAGAGCTGCGCCTTATGACGGAAAAAGAAGAAGCGGATGCCATTGTATGTGATGATGAGCTGTCTCCTGCTCAAATTACGAATCTGCAGGAAGAACTGCAGGTGAAAGTAATCGACCGCACGGTCCTGATTTTGGATATTTTTGCCGCACACGCCGGGACAAGTGAAGGAAAGCTGCAGGTAGAGCTGGCACAGCTTCGTTACCGTTCTTCCCGGCTTGCAGGACTGGGGCGCTCCCTTTCCCGACTTGGAGGCGGAATTGGAACGAGGGGTCCCGGTGAAAAGAAGCTGGAGATGGACCGGCGTCTTATTCGGGAACGGATATCCATATTAAATCGTCATTTAAAAGATGTAGTACAAAACAGGGAAACACAAAGGCACAAACGAAGTATGAACCGTACTCCCACGGTGGCGATTGTCGGTTATACAAATGCCGGGAAATCTACGCTTCTTAATGCGCTGACACAGGCGTGCGTGCTTGAGGAAGACAAACTGTTTGCAACTTTGGATCCCACTACGAGAGCGAGAGAAATGGAAAATGGACAAAAAATTCTATTTACGGATACGGTAGGTTTTATCAGTAAACTTCCGCACTCCCTGATACGTGCCTTTCGTTCCACATTGGAAGAAGCCAAATATGCAGATGTCATTTTGCACGTAGTGGATGTATCCAATCCTGATTATGAAAAGCAGATGACTGTTGTATATGATACACTGAGAGAGTTAGAAATAGAGGATAAAAAAGTTATAACAGCATTTAATAAAATTGACAAACTGGACTTTTACGAACATGGGATGATAAAAGATATTCGGGCAGATGCAACCGTTTCCATTTCCGCAAAAGAAGGAACCGGATTTGAAGACCTGTTGGAAACCGTTGAAAAAATCATGAACGAAGGACTTGTGTATATAGAAACTCTGGTTCCCTACGAGGAAGCGGGGAAAATACAAAAGATTCGAGAGTATGGAAAGCTGGAGCACGAAGAATATCGTGAGGATGGTATTTTTATAAAAGCGTATGTGCCTATGCAGCTTGCTTAACAAAAAAGAAGGATGGAAAAAAGATATGCTGGTGAATGATCAGAATTTGTGCGTAGGATGTATGAAGCCGCTTGATGAGAACGGTTTCTGTCCATCCTGCCATTTGGAACAGGATTCATATCATCCGATTCCAAGATGTCTTCTTCCCGGAACAATTCTCGCAGAGCGATATGTTCTTGGGAAAGTATTGGGAGAAGGAAGTTTTGGTATTACCTACATCGGCTGGGATCAGATATTAGGACAGCGTGTAGCGGTAAAAGAGTATTATCCGTCCGATCTTGTAAGTCGCGATGTGATACGGGGAACAGATAAAAATGTTTACGTATATGAAAGCAGTGCGAAGGAAGAATATCAGGAAAATCTTGACAAATTTCTCAATGAAGCCAGATGCCTGACCCGCTTCAACCGGCTGGCTGGAATCGTTTCCGTTCGGGATTTTTTTTATGAAAATGAAACCGCATACATTGTTATGGAATTTGTGAGTGGAATGAGTGTAAAAGAATATGTAAAACAAAACGGTTCCATGGAAGGAGAACGCGTTCTTTCACTTATGAAACCTGTTATGGAGGCACTTTCCCTGGTACATAAAACCGGTATGGTTCACCGGGACATCAGTCCGGATAACATTCTGTTATCGGAAGAAGGTAAATTAATCCTTATTGATTTCGGCTCTGCCAGAATGCGCAATATGGAGATGACCAGAAGTATGACAATTGTCTTCAAAAGAGGGTATTCACCGGAAGAGCAGTACCGGGCGAAAGGAAAGCAGGGAGCCTGGTCGGACGTATATGCCATATGTGCCACCATGTATTTTATGTTGACGGCTAAGACGCCGGAAGATGCGATAGAACGTATGATAGGCGCCAAAATGCAGTCATTGATGGAGAAGAAGGAAGTTAAACTTGAAGAAAAACAAAAAGAAGCTATAATGAAAGGGATTTCCATCCGTGCGGAAGACCGATATGAGGATATGGAAAAGTTAATGCAGGTACTTTATGGGGAAGACGCAGTTAGAGAGAGAAGGAAGAGCCGGTTGCGGACCCTTATAAAAAGAGTGTCCTGCGTCGGATTTGTTTTCATTTTCATTGTTTCCTTTGCCGTCATTATTATGAAAGGCCAAAAAGCGGAACATAGCCAATCAAATAGAAAATCTTTGCCAACTGCCGTTACGGCAACAGCGAAACCGGCAATTTTTGAGATGCCCGATTGCACCGGACTGACGAAAAAACAGGCAAAAGAGGCATTAAGCGTGTTGACGGACGAGGGAATAAAAATAAAATGGGAAAAAAAGTATAGTAATATAGAGAAGAAAGGGAAGGTGATTTCTCAGAGCCCGAAGCCATATGTGCAATGGCAAAAAGGAGAAGAAACAGAAATTACGATAACAGTAAGCCGTGGAAAGAAAAAAACCAGGGTGCCTGAGCTCACCGGTTTGAATTATAAAACAGCCCGAAAAAAACTGGAACGGAAAAACTTAAAATGCCGGATAATATGGAAGGAAAGCAGTCGTAAAAACGGTATTGTTTTTCATCAAAGCAAAAAAGCAGGAACAGACGTGAGCGAAAAAACGAAAATCACTCTGACGGTAAGCCGATACGTGGCACCGGAGCCGGTACCAAAAAAAGAATCAAAGGAAAGTGAGAGCGTAGATTACGCAGGCGTTATTTCATAATCGAAGGAAGATGGATTCGGAGGAGAAAGGATGAAAGACAGGGAATTTGAACAGAATCTGAAAAAAGCAATGCAGGGAAGATTCATCCAATTTGATACGTTTATCATGGGGAAAATGGGATATGGTGACGGCATGATTGATAAAGACAGTCGTTATGACGCTTTTCATGAATTTCGTAAAAGGACAAAACGCAGAAAAATAGCAACAATGCCGACCATGCGTCGCTGGTTTGGCATCGGAGAATATCACAAACCCCGCAGAGAGCATGTGATTGAAATGTGTTTTGCCATGGAGCTGGATGCAGACGAAGCAGCAGAATATCTTACCTGCGGAATGGCAGAACCATCCTTTATGGTTAACGATTATCAGGAAATCATATTTTTCTATGGACTTATCCATCATCTGACTTATGAAACCTGCCTGAAGATGATTGTGCTATTTGAAAAAGGGCTGCAGGAAAATATGAGTTTTTCGCATACGAAATCGACGAAAGAATTGATGACTTCCTTCGAAGCAAATAAAAAGCTGGAGAAAGAAGAGTTCCTTCTGTGGATGTTTGACCGTGCAGAATGGTTCAGAGGATACAGCAAAACAACAATGGATTATTTAGAACATTTTCGTTGCAGTATACAGGAAAATGTACGAAAGGAAGCAAAAGAGAGACTGAATCCCCTGCTGCATGAAGCAGGATATCCGATATGGAAAAAAAAGCACGCGCCAAAACTGAATGAAGCAGAGGCAATTCGACGCTTTGTAAAGAGAGGCTGGAAGCGTGGAAAGAAATATCATGTTTCTGAGAATATGGGAAAAAATATATTGGAATTGGTGCAAATCGCGTTTTCTGCCAGGGATACCAATACATGTATAATTTCTGAAATTTACGGAAATTCGCGGACAGAATCGTGCCAGGAAGGTTCTGCTGCGGGTTTTCGCCGAAGGACAGGAAAGTATATGTCAGATTTGTTTCATATTCCCGAAAAAAAAGAACAGACGATAAAAATATCACAGGCACTGCGTGCCATGGAAAATATGCCGGAAGAATCCGCATGTCCGGAATGGATTTATCAGCTTGGGCAAAAGTACTTGCATGAAAAAGAAGGATTTACCTCAGTTGCTCAGGCAAAAAAAGAGCTGGGAGAATGGCAAAGGAAAGAAAAAAGACGCTGCCTGTCGATTTCGCGAAGTGATTTACTCCCCTTAATATTATATATTTCTCAAAAGCAATATGAGGAGGAAAATAAAGGAGTTTACGTTCAGGAGGAGGCGCGGGCGCATTTTCGCAATTTGGCGGATGCCATTATGAATGCCTGCAATATGGATGTGATTCATGAGAAATATCAGTTAGATATGGCATTGCTGCAATGTTATCAGCCGGAAGAAATGTATTCTTATCAGGAACTCCTGGAATTTCTGCCGTTTTAAGCAGTTTAAGCAGAAAAAATTATCTTAAATAGACAAAAAAAGGCAAAAACAGAAAAAAACGGAAAACTTTTTATGAACCTTGTTTTGTAAAATATTCCTATTACGTCATTTGGAAAGGGTAGGAATATGGGAAAAATACAAAACGAAGGAGAAGAGGCTTACTTTATCAGGGATTGGTGGAGCCAAAAAGAAAGTTATACTTTTCTCAGATTTGATATTATGATAATCAGAGAACTGGGATTTTCGGTACAACAGGATTGTGTTTCGGAGTGTATACGCAGGGCGGCATTTTTGAAATTCCGGAAACTGACAGGACATTATCCGTTTGCCACCATGCCTACCATGAGAAGGTGGTTTGGCCTTGGAAGTTTCAGAAGTCCGGGACGGGAAAAAATATATGAAATTTGTTTACAACTGGGTTTGGGAGTCAGAAAAGCACAAGAGTATCTTACCATTGCGTTGGGGGAAGTGTCCTTCCAATTCCGGGATTACAGAGAGGTTTTTTTCGTATACGGATTGGAGAAAAAACTGAGTATCTCAGAGTGTTACAGTCTGATTGAACGATTTGAAAAGGAGAGGGAGCCGGAGCTGGTTTCGGGAACTCTGACAGAACAGGAATTTGAAAAACAATTACAGATAAACAAACGCATGAAACAGGATAAATTTCTCTCGTGGATGTTATCGTGTCAGAATTTTTTTATTGGGTATCGGGAATCAGTTACGAAAATTTTGCAGGAGTGCAGGCAGCAGGTCGTGAACTATATTCGCAGAGATGCCAAAGACAAGCTGGAAAGCCTTTTGGCTGAGACAAATTACAAAAATTGGCTGAACAAGAGACAATACCGAAATCTTGAGACAAGAGAAATCCTAAAAAGATTTGTCAAGGCACAACGCAAAGGAAACTACAAAGAAGTTTCACAAAACATGAGCGAAAATATTCTGGAACTGTCTGCGTTGGCATATTCACCAATGGAGCCGAATTCAAAACTGCTTGCAGAGGTTTTTTCACGTACAGGCAGGAATTTTCTCCAGATTCGAGGGATGTCATCCAAGCATTTGAGTGACTTGTTTAACGTATCCATGCAGTGGGAGCGAATGCAGACCATGAAACATGTGAAGTGTAAACTTGAGAGCGCGGATGATATTTCGGAGTGCCCGGATTCCTACATAAAAATGGTAGAGCGTAATATGGGGAGCTTACCGGAGAAAAAAACGGTAAAAAAAATCAGGGAAGCTGCGGATGCCTATATCCATGAACAAAAGAGAAGATGTCTTGATGTAAAACGCAGTGACATTCTGCCCATGATACATTATATTGCTCAGCGCCGGTGTTTGGACGATATGGAGGCAAATGGAGAAGAGTATAGCGCAAAGAAGGCCAGACATACATTTAAAAAATTAGCGAACGGTATGCTGAAATCATGTCATATGGCAGAAATAAATGAGGAACTCAAACTGGATGCCATTCTTTTGGCGTGCTTTCAGCCGGAAGAAATGTATTCTTATGCAGAAATCCTTGAATATGCGAGAGAAGACAGGTAGTTTATAAAAAGTTTAGAAAGAAGGAAAAAAGAGGAAAAAGTGTTGGGGATATCATGTGCTAAGCTCATTCTATGTTAGTTAAGAAGAAAAAATGAGGAGCTGGCGTATATGAAAAAAAAGAGGAAGAAGATAGCACTTTTTCAGGCAGTGGTAATGTTGGTTTTATCTGTGTGTGGGGAGCCAAATTATGTGCGTGCCGGACAGAATGCAATTGTCAAAGCAGAAGATATGGTAGGAAAACAGGGAGAAGAAATTCAAATTCCGGTAAAAATTTCCGGAAATACAGGGATTATGGGGTTTCAAATCAATGTGAACTATGATGAAAAGTATCTTACACCGCTGAAAACGACGTGTGGTGACGTTATTTCGGGGGTGTTTGACGACAATATTGAAATTTCGAAGGATTCGCATTTTGATATATTGTGGTCAGGAACCGAAGACAATAATCAAGACGGAATTCTTTTTTATATGACATTCCGTGTAAAAGAAACGGCACCGAAGGGAACAACGCAAATCGAACTTTCATATCTGCAGGAAGATACGTTCGACGAATCCTATGAAGACGTAATTTTGGATTGTCGTTCGGTGAATCTTACAATAAAAGATGAACCGGCGGTTACTCTGCAGCCGACCGCCGTGCCAACCAATACACCGGATCCGTCTGACGGTTATGTGGTGGGGGGAGAGGATGTAACGGCAAAACCCGGTGAAGAGATTAGTGTGCCGGTTAACATATCTAAAAATGCAGGGATTATAGGATTTATGATGACAGTTTCCTATGATGCCGACTTGTTGACTCCGGTTTCCGTAAAAGCCGGGGATGTAATTCCTGCTGGAACGGTTTTTGATGATAATTGTACAAGTGCGGAAGAAGCTGTATTCAAAATCCTCTGGGCCGGAACAAAGAATATTTATGAAGAGGGCTGTTTGTTTACTCTGAAATTTAAGGTCAAAGAAAATCTGAGTGAAACAACTACCAGGTTGGATCTGTCTTATCTAAAAAAAGAAACATTTGATGAGAACTATAAAGATGTTTCTCTTCAATGTCAATCGATTTCTATTCACATATCCGATACTGTGGTTAGTACACCAAAACCGACCGACACACTAAAACCGACAAATACACCAAAACCAACCGGAACACCGGAACCGACTAGGACGCCGGAGGCGACGGCTCCTGTTTCCTCTGCGGACAAATATGTAATATATGGTGATGAGGTTAAGGGGGGACCGGATGAGAACGTATCCGTACCGGTTTATATAAAAAATAACATGGGCCTGTGTGGATTTCTTATGACCGTGAAATATGATGCGGATAGTTTAAGCCCGGTGTCTGTTGTAAAAGGGGAAGTTCTTCCTGCCGGAACTACATTTGATGATACTTGTGATCCGTCAGATGGAGGAAGCTACAAAATTCTCTGGGCTGGAACAAAAGAGATTGTGGATGACGGATGTATATACACATTGAATTTTAAGATTAAGAAAGATGTTCTACCAGGGAAAACAAAGATTGAGATTTCTTATAAGAAGTCAGATACGTTTAATGAAGAATATAAAGATGTTGAATTAAATTGTAAAGATATTCAAATAGAAATTGTGGAAAAAACAGAAGTGTCTCCTGTGCCGACACAAAAGCCACCGGAATCGAAACCGACGTCACCGGCAACTTCACCACCGGCTTCTGTACCACAGGTACAAAAAGTTTCGCCGACGACAAATCCGAATAGAAGCAAAGAGAGTGAAATAAAGAAAAAATCATCTCTTTCTTCAGATAACAAGGCGGCTAAAGTGATTATTTTGAAAGTGAAAACAAAAGGGAAAAAGAAATTATACGTAAAGTGGAAAAAACAGAAAAACGTGGCAGGTTATCAGATTCAGTATGCGGATAATCGAAAGTTTAAGAAGAAGAAAATGAAAAAAAAGAAATATGGACAATCTAAAATCACTCTGAAGAAATTGAAATCGAAAAGGTATTATTATATTCGAATTCGTTCTTATGTAAATAATAATGGAAAGATGGTTTATGGAAAATGGAGTAAAGTAAGGAAGCTGAAAACAAAATAGGAAGGAGTGGAGAGGAATGAAAGATAAAATAAAAAAAAGGAGAGAAAAAAGAATGAAGGCTAAAATCAGGAAACGAATACAGGCGATTGCATTGGTTTTTGTGCTCTTCGTGTCAATGTTTCAGGGGATTCCCGGATTGAAATTTGATTGGGCAATGAGGGCAGAGGCAGGCGTTACGCTTAGATGGCCCGTGCCAGGACATACAGCATTAAGTCAAGGATTACATAATAATAATGCAATAGATATATCAGATAGCAGAATTGCTGGTGCACAGGTCGTGGCTGCTTTAGGAGGGACTGTTATAAAAAAAGAGACATGTGGAACTAAGCATCTTGGCTCAAATCATACATGTAATGGTTTTGGAACGGGACTTGTTATAACAGGAGATGATGGAAGAACCTATCAATATGCACATATGCAGGCGGGAAGTATTCCGAATGGAATTAATGTTGGAAGCCGGGTGTCGATTGGTCAACAGATAGGGAAAGTAGGGACTACAGGTAATTCCAGTGGAAATCATTTGCATTTTGGAATATGTCATGGAAATTATTGGTCAGGCAAAGGAAATCCATTAGAAGAAAATTACGTATATAATGATGTTCCTGCCGAATACGACCCGGAAGGATACTTAGACGCTGTTTGGACTGCTCCGGGCCAGATTACCGTTAGCGGATGGTCACTTGACCGTGATTGTCCGAGTAAGCAGATTTATGTACATATTTACATTGGAGGACCGGCGGGAACTCCGGGAGCAGAATGTCATGCCATTGTGGCAAACACCTATCGGAGTGATGTAGACAGTGCTACCGGTGGCATGGGTGCGTGGCATGGATTTTACGCAACGATTAATACAAACAAAACGGGAGCACAAAAAATATATGCATACGGCATTAATGTAGATAAAAATGGCAATAACAACGGAAAAAATAATCCGCAGTTAAATAATGTGTTAAGCGCCAATATACAGCCTAAAATCACATACTCCGTCATTACCGGAGGCGTGACAGATATAAAAAATAAAGACGCAAAAATCAAGGGAGCCCTGTCACCAAGCGGCAATGCGAATTCATGGGGATTTTATATTGGAACGTCACAGGATAAAATGACGAGATGTACGGTTTCTGCGTCATCAACCGCTTCATCCAACATGTCAGCGCAGATTGCCAAATATTACGCGCTTAAACCGGGGAAGACCTATTACTATAGAACATGGGCATGGGTCAATGACCAGGAGAAGAAAGGAAATGTGTTTACTTTTTCGACTACGTCAGAAAAACCGGAAATACCAACTCCGAAAACGGATTCAGCAAGTAAAGACATTGGGATAGGAGATACGCCTTCCATTTCCTGGAATGCCGTAGAACAGGCCGATTCCTATAAGGCACGTTTATATAATGCAGAAGGCGAACTTGTGCAGACGGCGGAAAACATTACGGGAACCAAATATTCATTTAAGGCGGTTGAAACATCCGGGACCTATACGGCAACAATAGAAGCGGTAAATGAGATTGGAACAAAGGGAGAGTCTGAATCAACGGAGATAGAGGTGCATCCGGATGTAACGGTGAAATTTATGGATGCGGACAGTTTTGTTGATGAGGGAGATGACTATGAACCGGAAATAATAAGTGAACAAAAAGTTCATTGGGGCAAAGCAGCCAAAAAACCGGCAGACCCTTCTCATACAGGATATATATTCAAAAAATGGAACAGCAGCTATTCTGATGTTAAAGAAGACACGATTGTAAAAGCTGTTTATGAGATTAAGCAGTATACAGTCAAATATGTGGATTCGGAAACAAAGGAAACATTGAAAACGGAAAAAGTGGATTATTACAGTTCCGGTAAACCGGCAGAGTATGACGTCAAAACCGGATATGCAAAAACCGGTTTTGACGGATGGGATAAAAATTATAAATGTATTACGGAAGATACGACATTGTATACCTGTGTCGGATGGTATAACGAAGATTTTCCGATTTATGCGGAAATCAAATCAGCTGTTCGTGAATACGACGCCCAGGAAAGTGATAACGAAGGGTATACGATTGTCGCAAAAATGACGAACTGGGAAGAATCCACAACTAAGGGACGTGTAGTAGTTGCTCTGAAAACGGAAAAAGGAAAGCTTCTTACAACAACGGAATCCTCTGCATTTAGCATTAAAAAAAGCGCTACAAAAGAGCTGGAAATATTTGTTCCGTATGATAAAGCGGCATCAATAGCGGAAATATATGTTGTAGGACAATATAAAGACGGAGTTCCGATAACGACGACAGCATCAAACAATGCAACACTGGAAATTGACCAAAGTAATACCTATACAGATTGGAGTACGGAAGAGCCACCGGAGGATGCGAAGAAAACGGAATCCCGCGACGAATATCGTTATTCGGATAAAGTAACGACAACTTCATATAACACATCTTTAAGTGGTTATTCACAGGAAAGCAGTCGTTGGGTGCAGAGCGGAAGTGGTTCTATTGATTATGTAGCCTCTTTTCCATCCGGATTTTGGACAGGAAATTGGTTTTACACTGCTTACCACAAAACACCGGCTTCGGCATATGAAAATGCGACAAATAAGAGAACGGTATCGACTTCTCAGATAGGGAATCTGTATTGGCACTGGTGTCGCGGAACCTATACGAGTGGTCCGATTAACCGGGCAGTCAGTGATTGCTGGACATCGGAATTTGGTACTTTCCACGCTTTCACATCAGGTACACTCGGGTACAATAGTTCAGCCGGTGCATTCCAGTGTTCGAACCCCAATGTATGCCGTGACACCTATTGGTGGTTGGCGTCAAGCTGCTGGAACGGAACGCAGACACCAGTTTACCGATGTAATTATACGGATTATAAAAAGTTGTTCACTTATTACAAATGGTCCGATTATTCAGATTGGAGTACCAATGCTGTTACGGCCGGAAGTACGCGCAAGGTAGAAACGAGGAAGGTATACCGTTATCAATCGGATGAGTTAATGAAACAGGATGACAGCGGAACGGAAAGAACGGTAGAGGGAAGCCTCGGCGAAGAATTTGCCAATAAAGAAGCAACATTGTTTATTTACAAAGTAGACGAGGCGTCAGATTATACCAACGAATACGTAGCACAGCAGAAATTGGATGAGAACGGAAATTATAAATTTACGTTCAAGCTCCGTGAAGAGCCCACGGAAAACACCGGAGATTTTACAATTACATTAGGAGTTGAAGGGACATCTACGGCAATTTATCTGGATACAATAAAAGCACCAAAGAAAGAGTATACGGTTAATTTCTACGATTATAACGAAAAGCTGATTGCTACGGAGACGGTGAAAGAAGGAGAAGCAGCACCTTTGCCGGATGAAAGCAAATTGCAGAGAACCGGATATACCTTTAGCAGGTGGACAGATACAAATCTGAATATTACAGAAGACAAAGATATTTACGCTGAATACGATATAAATGAATATAATGTTGTCTTTGTAGATTGGAATTCTTCCACTGTGACGGTGAAGAAATTTGAATATGGTTCACAGCTTGTAGCACCACAGCCTGAGGAACCCGGGGAAGGAGAAATAGTAGAGTGGGACGCAATTGCGGATGGAAAAACAACAGTAACGTCTGACATGATTGTATGTACACGCAATACAGATAAAAAATGCAGCGTAACGATTAAAGATTTTGATAATAAGGTAATAGAAGAAAAGACAGTTACTTATGGAGATGGGATAGATATTCCGTCATTGGATGCCGGTGATGATAAAATATTCCTGGGGTGGAAAGATGTATCAGAGGGAATAGAAGCCGGAGTAGATGATACAATCA
>CAZGDT010000012.1:0-16949 GCA_964524245.1 uncultured Eubacterium sp.
CTGACGAATCATTTCCTTTAAGGTAAACTGGGAAATACTTATGTTTTTATCCGCATTAATCTGAGGAAGATTCGGAAATTCTTCTTCATTAATACCCGGAATATTAAACTTCGACTTTCCACAGAAAATAAGAATATTATTATTTTCATCTACTTCAAAGTTAACATCATCATCGGGAAGACGGCGTACGATCTCTGATATCATTTTAGCATTAACAAGAATAATACCTTCCTGTAATACATCTGCCGGAACGGAAGTTTCGATGCCAAGCTGCATATCATTCGTAGTCAGTTTAATACTTTCTCCCTTCGCTTCAATCACAACACATTCCAAAATAGGCATGGTCGTTTTTCCCGGTACCGCCTTCAATGCGATATTAATTCCATTGTTAAAATCATTTTTTGTGCATACAAATTTCATGATGTGAATAACTCCTTTCCGTCCTTTAAAATAATAAAATATAAGATTAACCAGTAGTAAATAGTAATAGGGGCTGTTGATTTGTGGACAAGTCTTTAACCTGCAATAAATAGCGTGTCCAGGGCAATTGTGTAATTTTATATAAATTGTCGTTACCGGTGGATAAAGGTTGATGAAAAATAAACCAAATATTTAAGGTAACAATTTATAATAAGGTTGTCCACAGGTTTTATCATGGTTATCAACAGCTTATTAAGAATTCAGTTTTTTCTTAAGAACGAGTATCGTATTTTCCAGTTCTTTATCAACAAGAATATCTTCTTTAATTTTGTTGATACCGTGGATAACTGTCGAATGATTCATTCTTTTAAGCTTTACGGCAATTTCTTTAAGTGTAAGATTTGTTAATTCATCACATAAATACATGCATATCTGTCTGGGAAGAGTAATTGTCTTCGTTCTCTTTTCAGACAGAATAACTTCCTTGTCCAGATTAAAATGATCTGCAACAATTTCAATAATGTATTCTGCCGTAATTATCATGTTTTCGTTTGGTGAAATAAAATCTTTCAAGGCTTCTTCTGCCATGGATAAAGTTATCTTCTGATTCGGATTCGTGAATCTGGCATAAAGAAGAATTTTATTATAGGCTCCTTCTAAAATACGGATATTGGATTTAATGTTAGTCGCAATATAACTAAGAATATCATCATCTAACTGAATGTCAGAATTTTCCTGTTTATTGCGTAAAATGGCCATACTTGTTTCATAATCAGGAGGCTGAATATCGATGGTCATACCGGAATTGAAACGTGACCGGTACCTCATATCCAGATGTTCCATCTGACTTGGGGGACGATCGCTTGAAATGACAAGCTGTTTCCCGGATTGGTAGAGTGCTTCAAAGGTATTGAAAAACTCTACCTGTGTACTATCCTTTCCTATTATAAACTGGATATCATCAATAAGAAGGATATCAACGTTACGATAATTTTTTCTTAAATTGGAGGTAGCTACCGTATCCTGTTTCTGTTTATTGGTACGGATTGCCTCGACAACATTATTCATAAAATTCTCGCTGGTCGTGTACATGACACTGTATTCCGGATGATTTTCCAAAATATAGCGGGCAATGGAATGCATAAGGTGAGTCTTGCCAAGTCCCGGACCGCTGTAAAGGAAAAGAGGATTGTAAGTCTGACCGTTTGGATTTTCCGCAACGGCTACGGCAGCGGCATAAGCAATGTTATTACTGCTGCTGACTACAAAAGTATCGAAAGAGTGTCCCTGTTTAAGGAAAGGATATTTTTCTTCCAAAATATTCTCTTTATTATAGGAAGAAACTCCTTTTTCTTCAATTTCACTTTTATAAACAAAACGAATATCAGTCTGTTTACCTGTCTTTACCTCAATGGCAACCTGAAGGGGAATTTTGTATCTTTTTTCAATTAAGTCAAGGATGTCCCCCTGTGTTTCTTCGTTAATGGCAATAATTAAAGTATCGTTTTGAAAGGAAATTACCTCTAAGGGTTCGATCCACGTACGAAAAAGAACACCATTGATAAGGTATTCATCCCTCAGATATGTAATAATTTCATTCCATTTGTCTTTTATTTCGTTTTTCATCAAATTTCCTACCTATCTTAATAAAAATTGATTTTGGGTAAAAACATACATTTTTATTGTACTACAAACAGGAAGTAAAAGCAAATTTTATTGACATGATTTTTTATATTTTTCTTAAAAATGTTGATAAATGGAGAAAGAACTGCTTGACTATTGCAAAATCAGGTAATATAATTAGGCTTGATACGGATTTCCATATTATTTTATAAAGGAGGTGTATGCGCTATGAAAATGACATATCAGCCGAAGAAAAGACAGAGATCCAAAGTTCATGGTTTTCGTAAAAGAATGAGTACTTCTAACGGAAGAAAGGTTCTTGCCAGAAGAAGAGCTAAGGGAAGAAAAAAATTGTCTGCATAAGGTCAGGACAACACTGACCTTTTCTTCTCCCATGTGAGGAAAAAAAGTGTTTGAAAAATTAGGAAAAAATCCTGAATTTCAGAAGGTCTACAAGACAGGTAGATCAAAAGCAAATAAGTATCTGGTTATGTATGTAAAAACAGGGGAGAGTGGTCCCAATCGTTACGGGTTTTCTGTTAGTAAGAAAGTCGGTAACAGTGTTGTGCGTCATCGCATCACCAGATTATTAAGAGAATCCGTTCGTAAGAATGACGCATTATTGAAAGAAGGCAACAGAATTATACTGATTGCCCGTGAAGAAATTAAAGACAAAGATTTTAAGGAAGTTGACGGCGCAGTAATTCATTTGATGAAGTTAAGCGGATTGTTGAAATGAAGTGATTGTGTGAAAATTATTTTATTATCAGTGATAAACATTTATCGAAAATATATATCACCATTAAAGAAAACACCTTCCTGTATCTATACACCATGTTGTTCGGAGTATGCAGCTTTGGCAATAAAAAAGTATGGTGCAGGAAAAGGTGGTTTTTTGGCTGTAAAAAGAATTTTAAGATGTCATCCCTTTCATAAGGGAGGGTATGATCCTGTGCCGTGAAAAATTATTAGGAGGAAAAAATGAATTTTTCACAATTGTTCCCCTTAGGTTGGTTGAATCAGTTATTGGGGCTGGCTATGAATGGTATCGACCGTTGTATGTACTTTTTAACGCAAGAGCATAATGTCGGTTGGTGTATCGTAATCTTTACATTGTTTGTATATATAATAATGTATCCTCTCAATGCAAAACAACAGAAATCATCCCGGTTGATGAACAGAATCAATCCGGAAATAAAAGCTATCCAAAAGAAATATGCTAACAAAAAAGATCAGGCATCTCAGATGAAGATGAATCAGGAGACGCAGGATGTATATGCGAAATATGGAATAAGTCCTTTTGGAGGATGTCTTCCTCTTCTTATAACAATGCCGATTCTTTTTGCCTTATATAATGTAATAAGAAACATTCCATATTATGTAAGTGCAATCGGTTCATTTGAAGAAAATCCGGAAGCATATAGTTTTCTCGGACTTGTCGTAAATAAATCTCCGATGCAGATGTTTGCTGAAAGAGATAATCATCCCTATGCCGGAATTTTGGTATTTTTAATTCCGATTTTGGCGATGGTTCTTCAGTTTATCAATACAAAGCTGGTTCAGGTAAAATCAGATGATGATAAACAGGATCAGATGCAGAGTTCCATGAAAATGATGAACTATATGATGCCTGTAATGTCCGGTTTTTTCTGTCTTTCCTTTGACGTAAGTATCGGTATTTACTGGATTGTCGGAAGTCTGTTCAGAATTGTACAGGCAGTTCTTATCAATCGTAAAGTAGATGATATTTCACTGGAAGATCTGATTGAGAAGAATAAAGGAACGGCAAAGAAAAAAAGTGCAAAACGGGAAGCAATGAATCGACAGATGGAAGAATATGCGAAGAAGAAAACGGCAGGTATTAAATCTGCATCGGCATACCAGAATAAAGAAGATTCATCTGCAAAAGAAGAAAAGAAAGAAACCTATATAAATAAAGACTTTAAACCCGGCAGCATAGCAGGGTACGCAAACATGCTTTCCGGAAAGAAAGATAAAAAATAGGAGGAATGAAAAATGGAAGAATGGAAAGAGTTTTCTGCAAAAACAGCAGATGAAGCTTTGACAAATGCTTTGATTCAGATGGAAATGACAACGGACCAGATTGAATATGAAGTTGTGGAAGAAGAAAAAAACGGAATTCTTGGATTATTCAGTAAACCGGCCGTTATACGTGTTCGCAAAAAAGAAGATGTAACCGATGTTGTCAGAGGATTTCTTACAAAAACATTTTCTGCCATGAATCTGGATGTAGAAATTGAGTTGAACTATGACGAGATAGAAAAAGAAATTCACATTGAACTTAAAGGCAATGAAATGGGCATGCTTATCGGCAAAAGAGGTCAGACTTTAGATTCACTTCAGTATCTTACGTCCCTTGTTGCCAACAAGAATAAAGAAGATTATGTAAAAATAAAAATTGATACGGAAAACTACAGAGAAAGAAGAAAAGCAACGATAGAAAATCTTGCAAGAAACGTAGCATCCAAAGTAAAGAAAACAGGACGTCCGGCATTTTTAGAACCAATGAATCCGTATGAGAGAAGAATTATTCATGCAGAGCTTCAGTCGGATAAATATGTAGATACACACAGTGAAGGTGAAGAACCGCATCGTAAAGTAGTAGTTACATTGAACCGGGAATTTGCGTCAGAACTTCCAAGAAAAAATAATTATAGAAGAAGAAATAATTATTCCCGAGACAGAAAAAAACATTATTCTGAAAAAAGAGATTAAAAGAGAAAGTGTGAAAGGCTGATTCTTAGGATTCAGCCTTTTTTCGCCCGGAAAGGAAATTATGTCAGAACAGGAAACAATTGCAGCCATAGCAACATCCTCACAAAATGGAAGTATCAGTATCATCCGTGTCAGCGGAGAAAATGCAGTTTCTTCCGTCAGCCGGATATTCGGAGATGCAGACGGCAACAAAACAGATCTCAGCCGATTTTCAACTCATACAATTCATTATGGGTTTATTCTTGATGGAAAAAAAAGAATCGATGAAGTTTTAGTTCTCCTTATGCGGGGACCGGGAAGTTACACGGCAGAAGATGTCGTCGAAATACAATGTCATGGCGGTCATTACATATGCAGGATTATATTGGAACTTCTTATAAAAAACGGCGTTCGGGCAGCACAACCGGGAGAGTTTACAAAAAGAGCCTTTTTAAATGGAAGATTGGATTTATCACAGGCAGAAGCTGTTATGGATGTCATCCAATCAAAAAGTAAAATGGCACTACAGAATTCCATAGGGCAATTAAAAGGATCTGTAAGAAAAAAAATAGAATCTCTTCGAGAAATCATATTAGAAGATTTGGCATATTTGGAAGCAGCATTGGATGATCCGGAACACATTTCCCTGGATAATTTTTCTGATAATATTGAAAAACATACAGACTTTTTGTACGGAGAAATAAAACATTTGATTGAAAACGGAAATAACGGAAAAATAATCAAAGACGGAATTCAGACGGTCATTGTAGGAAAACCAAATGTCGGGAAATCATCCCTTCTCAATTGTATATTGAGAGAAAATAGAGCAATCGTAACCGATATTCCCGGTACGACAAGAGATACATTGGAAGAAGATGTATTAATCGGCGATACCCTGATTCATCTCATTGATACAGCCGGAATCCATGACACAGAAAATAAAGTAGAAAGCCTAGGTATTGAAAAAACAAAAAAATCCCTGGAGCAGGCAGATTTTGTAATCATTGTTATCGATGCTGCGGAAGAATTATCAGAAGAGGACAGAGAAATATTTGAGATTACGGAAAAATATCCGGGAGTAGTTTTGTTAAATAAAACGGATCTTCCAAAAAAAATAGGTTTGGAACATATAAAAACCGTTTCGAATAAGGAAGTAATTGAGTTTTCTGCTCTTTTGGGAGAAGGTCTGGAACAGTTGGAACAGACAATCCGCCAACAGGTAATTCAACAAAAAATAGAAACAGACAGAGAATTATATATAACCAATGCACGACAGAAAGAAGCCTTGATTCGTGCAGGAGAAAGTATTCAAAAAGTGAAAGAAAGTATTGAAATAGGAATGCCGGAAGATTTATATTCCATAGATTTAACGGATGCTTATGAGTCACTGGGAAAAATTATAGGAGAAACACTGGAAGAAGACATTATAGAAAAGATATTTAAGGATTTCTGCATGGGAAAATAAAAGGAGAAAAATCATGACGGAGAAATATGATGCTATCGTAATTGGTGCCGGCCATGCCGGATGTGAGGCAGCACTGGCACTGGCGAGACTTTCTTTGCGAACAGCCATTTTTACCGTGAGCGTAGACAGTATTGCCATGATGCCGTGTAATCCAAATATTGGAGGAACTTCAAAAGGACATTTAGTCAGAGAGATAGATGCCCTTGGCGGTGAGATGGGAAAAAATATTGACAGAACATTTATTCAGTCAAAAATGTTAAACCGCTCCAAAGGTCCTGCCGTACATTCCCTTCGTGCACAGGCAGATAAAAAAGAATACAGTTATGCCATGAGAAAGGTACTTGAGGAGACGGAAAACATCAGCATCAAGCAGGGAGAGATAACGGAACTTGTTGTAGAAAACGGAGAACTTCGCGGTGTAAAATCATACACCGGAAATCTATATGAATGCCGTGTTGCAGTTCTTTGTACGGGAACTTATCTTAATGCAAAATGTATCACAGGTGAAACAACTGTTTGCACAGGACCTAACGGACTTCAGGCTGCGACACATCTTACTGATTCATTGAAAAAACTAGGTATCTCCATACGCCGCTTCAAAACCGGTACACCTGCCCGGATTGACGGGAAGACGATTGATTACAGTAAGATGGAACCGCAGTATGGAGATGAGAAAATAGTTCCCTTTTCATTTACAAACCGTGCTGAAGATTTAGAGAGAGAACAGGTAAAGTGCTGGCTTACCTATACAAATGAAAATACACATCAGGTAATTCGGGAAAATCTTGACCGCTCTCCATTATATTCCGGTTATATCAAAGGAACCGGTCCGCGCTATTGTCCTTCGATTGAAGATAAAGTAGTTCGATTTTCCGATAAAAACCGTCATCAGGTATTTATCGAACCGGAAGGAAATTATACACATGAGATGTATGTGGGAGGAATGTCCAGTTCCCTTCCCGAAGATGTTCAGGAAAAAATGTACCGTTCCGTTCCAGGACTGGAAAACGCCAGAATCGTAAGAAATGCCTATGCAATCGAATATGACTGCATCGATTCCCTGGAACTTCTTCCTACTTTAGAACTAAAAAAAGTAAAAGGGCTTTACAGCGCCGGGCAGGCAAATGGAAGTTCCGGATACGAAGAAGCGGCAGCACAGGGACTGGTAGCAGGTATCAATGCAGCAAGACAGTGTAAAAATCAGAGTCCCATTATTATCGACAGATCACAGGGATATGTGGGAGTTCTTATTGATGATCTTGTAACAAAAGGTACGAACGAACCTTATCGTATGATGACATCACGCGCGGAATATCGCCTTTTACTCCGACAGGACAATGCGGACGAAAGACTGACGAAGATAGGATATGAAGTAGGATTAATTTCAGAAGACAGATACCGCGCATTTGAAAAAAAATATACTCAGATAAGAGAAGAAATCAAAAGAGTGAAAAATACATTTGTCGGGTGTACCAAAAAAATACAGGAACTTCTTGAAAAATATAACAGTACAAAACTTGTAAGCGGAGTTTCTCTTGCGGAATTGATAAGACGTCCGGAACTGAATTATGATTGTCTTTCTCTGATAGATGATGACAGACCGGAACTTTCTGAAGAAGTCAGAGAAGAAGTCAATATTAATTTGAAATATGAAGGTTATATTGAAAGACAGAAGAGACAGGTGGAAGGTTTTCAGAAACTGGAAAAGAAAAAGATACCGGAGAATATTGATTATAATGACATTAAAAGTCTCCGTCTGGAGGCAATACAAAAATTATCTGATATTCGACCGGAGTCAGTCGGACAGGCAGCGCGAATAAGTGGCGTTTCTCCTTCTGATATATCGGTGTTGACTGTATATCTGGAACAGTACAATCGAAAGAAGGTGGATTGATGAACGAAATATTCGCACAGTATGGTCTGGTTCTTAAGGATGAAGAAATTGAAAAACTGGAAAGATATTATCAATTGATTGTGGAATGGAATAAAAAAATTAATCTAACAAGCATAACAGACAGACAAGGAGTAATTTGGAAACATTTTTTGGATTCTGCTTTTATTATGAAATCAGAACTGTGGAACAAAGGAAAAGAAGAAAAAATATTAGATGTAGGAACCGGAGCAGGTTTTCCGGGAATGATTCTTGCAATTCTGAATCCGGAAAAACAGTTTATCCTTCTGGATTCATTAAAAAAAAGAGTTGATTTTCTAAATTTAACAATTAAGGAATTACAAATTGAGAATGTCGTGGCAGTTCACGGACGGGCAGAAACATTTGGCAGAAGAGAAGATTTTCGCAATCGGTTTGATTTTGTTATGTCGCGAGCAGTAGCGGAATTACCCGTATTAATGGAATATTGTATTCCATTTGTAAAAAAAGACGGTTATTTTGTTTCTTATAAAGGAAAGAAACAGAAAGAAGAACGAAATCGTTCTGCAAACGCTTTCAAAGAATTAGGTGCGTCATTTGAACAGGTTGAAAAATTTGAATTGCAGGATGGAGAAGAACGGTATCTTCTTATCATAAAGAATAATGGACTGACAAGTGATAAGTATCCGAGAAAAGAAGGAAAACCAAAAAAGAAACCTTTATGAAATGTTTCACGTGAAACATTTCACGAAAAGAAATGATAGGTTTCACTAGCCAAACAGATTATGAAATGCTATAATAATATCCGTAGCTTATAAGCAGGACGGAAGAATGGAGAAAAAGAACTATGAGTGAAATAATGGCAATTGCAAATCAGAAGGGCGGAGTCGGTAAAACTACGACTACTATTAATTTATCGGCAGCTCTGGCGGAAAAAGGGAAAAGAGTTCTCGTGATTGATATGGATCCACAGGGAAATACATCCAGTGGATTGGGGATTGATAAAGATGAATTGGAGACTACGGTATATCAGCTCATGATAGGAGATAATACATTTGACGAATGTGTTCAGAAGAATATTTTTGAAAATCTGGACGTTTTAGCGGCAAATGTTAATCTTGCCGGAATTGAGATAGAAACGATGGACATGGAAGACAGAAATTACATATTAAGTAATATTATTTCGAAAGTGGAAGACCGATATGATTTTATTTTAATTGATTGTCCGCCTTCTCTTAATACCCTGACGATTAATTCCATGACGACGGCAGATTCTGTTCTTGTGCCGATTCAGTGCGAGTATTATGCACTGGAAGGTTTGAGTCAGTTGATTTATACAATCAATCTTGTGAAGGACCGTTTGAATCAGAGATTGTGTATTAATGGTGTTGTTTTTACCATGTATGACGGAAGAACGAACTTGTCCATGCAGGTAATTGAAAATGTCAGAAATAATTTGAATCAGACAATTTATGATACCATTATTCCGAGAGGTGTTCGACTGGCAGAGGCACCAAGTCACGGCCTGCCGATTACTCAGTATGACAGTCGCTCAACGGGAGCAAAAGCATATCTGGCTTTGGCAGAGGAAGTTATTGAAAGGAGCAGAAGATAACAATGGCAGTGAAAAAGACAGGTTTGGGAAAAGGATTGGATTCTATGATTCCACCAAAGGCGACATCAAGAGCGTCAAAGGAAATGACAGAAAACAGTTCTCAAACAGGGGAAAAAATTTTAAAAATAAATGAAGTAGAACCAAATAGAAAGCAGCCTCGAAAATTTTTCAATGAGGATGCACTGAAGGAATTGTCGGATTCGATAAAACAGCATGGTATCGTTCAGCCACTGGTAGTTGCCAAGCAGAAAGATTATTATGAGATTATTGCCGGTGAGCGAAGATGGCGCGCTGCGAAAATGGCGGGAATGAAAGAAGTACCGGTAGTTATAAAAGATTATTCTCCGCAGGAAATCATGGAAGTTGCGTTGATTGAGAATATTCAGCGTGAGGATTTGAATCCTGTCGAGGAAGCGAAAGCGTATCAGAATCTGATTAAGGAGTACAATCTGAAACAGGAGGAAGTTGCAGAACGCGTATCGAAAAGCCGGTCGGCGATTACAAATTCGCTTCGTCTTCTCAAACTGAGTGACGAAGTACTTGATTATCTGATACAGGAAACGATTAGCAGTGGTCACGCGCGGGCGCTTCTTTCTTTGAATGATTCGGAGAAGCAGATTTCTGTGGCGGAGAAAATCGTGAATGAACATCTCAGTGTTCGGGATGCTGAAAAGCTGGTAAAAAATATAAATAACCCGCCCAAAAAGACTCCGAAAAAAGAATTGAAAAATGATTTTATATACAAAGATATGGAAGAAAAGTTAAAACAAAAAATAGGAACAAAGGTAACGATTAACCGTAAAGCAGAAAATAAAGGAAAAATAGAAATAGAATACTATTCACAGGATGACTTAGAAAAAATTATAGCGTACTTCAAATAAGGGAACGTATGTTTGTAAGGAGGAAAAGGGAATGTTTCGATTTGATGATTTTGGATTAAGCACGGATGTTGTTTTGCTGGGTGCAATTGCAGTTTTACTGATTCTTTTGGTTTTGTGTCTTGTATTAATTGGAAAGATAAGTTCCATGAGAAAGAGATACGATGAGTTTATGCAGGATGCAGATGGAAAAAGTTTGGAAGATTCCTTTCAGAAGAAATTTGAAAATATGGATTATATTAATGAAAAAATCAAGGACATTGATGTTCATTTAGAGGGAATTGACAGTAATCTTCTGAAGACGTATCAGAAAATGGGTATTGTGAAGTATGATGCATTCAAGGAGGTAGGCGGAACATTGAGCTTTGTCTTAACAATGCTTACAAAGGACAATGACGGTTTCATTATGAATTCCATGCACAGCAACAAGGAAGGATGTTATATTTATATCAAAGAAGTAAAATCCGGGGAAGTATTTGTAGCATTGTCAGAAGAAGAAAGCCAGTCTTTAAAACAGGCAATGGAATAAATAAGGGCAAAAAAAAGCCCTTACCCAGCAGTTGCAGGTCTGCCAAACAAGGACTCGGGAGTACGCCATTGGGGGCTCGAACCCCAGACACCCTGATTAAGAGTCAGGTGCTCTACCAACTGAGCTAATGGCGCTTCATCAATCACGCATTGACTATTATATAATACTATTATGTAAAATGCAAGAAAGAAATTCAAAACTTTTTATAAACTATGGAGGGTGAAATGGAGAAAAAAAACAAGTGTCTGGAAGTATTAAAAACGTTGGTTTCCAATATATGGTATATCGTTGCACTGGCAGCGTTAATTGCCATTATCTTTTTAATGTTTGCCAATTGGGGAGTCGTTCTTTCCGTTGCCGGAAATTTTCTCACGATCCTGATGCCTTTTATTCTCGGTTTCTTCTTTGCCTGTCTGATAAATCCGCTTGTTAAGCTGATAAAAAACGGACTGAACAGAATAAAAGCCGGACAGGCCATGAAACTGAAACGTGCAATCAGTGTACTGATTAGCTACATGATTGTAATCGGCGTAATCACGGTTCTGATTATTTATATTTTCCCACAGGTCAAGGCAAGTATGGCTGAGTTGGGAAAATCAGTAAAAACAGGATATCAGTATATGGTTACACACGAACAGGAAATAAATGATAAAATTCCGATATTGGATTTGAGCGGCGTAATTGAATATGCAAAAGATTTTATGTACAACAAAGTAATTAATCATGGTTCTGACATTATTCCGTACGTGTATCAGTTTTCTTCATCCGTACTGACGACGTCCTATAATGTTCTGATGGGGCTTGTTGTTTCCATATATATCATTTTGGACAAGAAAAAACTGAAGAGAAGTATGAAAAAAATAGTATATGCCGTTTCTCCTCAAAAGAAAGAAGAAGAAGTGTGGGAAACGCTGAAGCAGTGCAGCAATATTTTCAACGGATTTCTCATTGGGAAAATGATTGATTCGCTGATTATCGGTGTCATCTGTCTTGTTGCCATGTCCATTCTTCATTTGCCATATGCACTTTTGCTTAGTCTGATTGTATGCATTACAAACATGATACCGTACTTCGGGCCATTTATCGGAGCGGTGCCCGGCGTATTAATCTATTTGTTTATTGATTTCCGTCTCGCACTGATTTTTGCCATTATGATTTTCGTCATTCAGCAGTTTGACGGATTTTATCTCGGACCGAAGATTCTCGGAGATCAGACGGGTATCAAACCTCTGTGGGTTATTTTCGGAATTACCGTGGGAGGTGCCTATTTTGGTGTAATGGGAATGTTCCTCGGAGTGCCGGCGGTAGCGGTAATCATGTACCTGGTTAATTTGTTTTTGAATAAAAAGCTGAAAAAGAAGAAAATAACATTATTTAATGCCAAGTAGGCATTTTATCTCATCCAGCGAACGAAGAATACGCCGGATTTTACGTGCCGTTTTTCCGTGATTCAGTTTTTCTGATAAGATTTGTTTCATGCAGCGTGACATAGAAAGGACCCTTTTTCTTTATTCTATGAAGAAGGGTCCTTTTTTGATACGAAATTATCGGGAGATGACAAATCGGCAGATTGGCTTCCCTTCTGAAACAAAGCGCTGCTCATATTCGGTCATGATATTTCCCTCTAAAAATTCACTGTGATGGAGATCATATGTAATTTCGTCAATTTTCCAGTGTTGGGAAGATTGAACCGTTTCCACGGAAAAATCGAACAAATCACGATTGTCCGTTTTGAACTGAATGAGTCCGCTATCTGCTAAAATTACATCATAAAGAGCCAGAAAACGGGAACTTGTCAAACGTCTTTTGGCGTGACGGTCTTTCGGCCAGGGGTCAGAGAAATTCAGGTAAATACGGTCGACTTCTCCTGCATCAAAAATTTCCGTAAGGGAACGGGCATCAAGGCAGAGAAAAAATAGGTTGTTCAAATCGGTTTCTTCTCTTTTTTCCAAAGCCCGGTATAAAACGCTGGAATACATCTCTATACCGATGTAGTTGATGTGAGGATTAGCGGCGGCGAGTTCATGAATGAACCGGCCCTTGCCCATTCCGATTTCTATGTGAACGGGATGTTCGTTGTGAAACAATTTTGTCCATTTTCCCTTCCATATCCGGGGTTCCTGTATGACAAAAGGGCTTGCTTCAATAAATTCTTTTGACCCTTTGATATTACGTAAACGCATATTGATGATTCCTTTCCTTGAAGATTTCGTTTTTTATACTACCATAAATAAAAATTATGTCAAATAACATATTGGAAAATTAGAGAAAATCGTGTATGATAGAAAGGAATATAAACTTTGGAGGGAAAAAATGAGAAAAGGGTACGCAGCGTTGTTATTATGCATGGTCGGGCTTGTCTTTGGCGGCATTCATTCCGAAGCAAAGAAAAAACCTTCCATATCGGCGGAATCTGCCATTGTGATGGATGTGCAGTCCGGAACGATTTTATACCAAAAAAATATAGATAAAAAACAATATCCTGCCAGTATTACGAAAGTCATGACGGCACTTCTTGCCATAGAAAATTCTTCCCTTTCCGAGACCGTTACCTATTCCAGGGAAGCCGTGACCAACCTTGAAAGCGGTGCCTCCAATATCTGGCTTGACCCCGGTGAAAAGCTGTCCATGGAAGACAGTCTTTATGCCATTCTTCTGATGTCTGCCAATGAGGCGTGCAACGGTGTGGCGGAACATATCGCGGGAAGTACGGAAAATTTTGTCAAAATGATGAATGCACGTGCGAAAGAACTCGGCTGTACGGGAACTCATTTTGCCAATACGAACGGGCTGTGGATGAAGAACCATTATACGACGGCGCATGACATGGCTCTGATTTCGCGCGCCGCATATAAAAACCCGACATTCGCCAAAATTACCGGAACAAAACGTTATAACATCGAAAAAACGAATAAAAACGAAAAAAGATATCTTCACAATCATCATGGCATGTTATATGCAAGTACATTTTCTCAATATCTCTATGAATATTGCGTGGGAGGAAAGACGGGATATACTTCGAAATGCCGATATACACTTGTAACCTATGCAAAGAAAAATGACATGACGCTTGTGTCCGTCATTATGAAAGCACCGAATTCGCCATGGGTGGAACCGAATGAATATACGGACACGACAAAAATATTGAATTATTGTTTTGAAAATTATAATCGGATTGCAATCGAAGATAATACAGCGGCATCCGTAGTAAATGACAATCTGTTTACCGGATTTACTTCCTATTATAATAAGGAAACCAGTCCGCTTTCTACAGAAGAAGGTGCCTGCGTAATATTGCCAAAAGGTGTAAATATCAGTCAGACGCAAAAAAAAGTGGAATTTTTGGATACACCAAAGCAGGATGGAAAAAATGGAAAAATTATCGGAAAAATTACATATACCTATGAAGGAAAAGAAGTAGGGGGATCCGAAATCTACTACAACAACAAAGGACATCCCGCTCTTAACGACAGCATCGATATGTCGGAGTGGTTTGATGACGCCGTAGAAAAGGCAAAGGAAGAACCATTTCCATGGAAGACGGTTTTTCTCGTGGCAGGAATAATCCTGACGGCAGGTGCCGTTGTACTGTTGATTTTGTGGTGGCTTCGTTCTCACCGTGAACAGCGCGCAAGGAAAAACCGTTACAAGAGAACAAGAAAAAAGAACAGAAAAAATGAAAGAGGATATTATTATCATAGGGGAAGATTTTGATTCTTTATGATATCATTCGGAGGTTATTATGCGCAAAACAAAGATTGTATGTACGCTTGGTCCGGCTACGGATAAAGAGGGCGTTTTAGAAAAATGTGTAGAATTGGGAATGAACGTGGCACGTTTCAATTTTTCCCACGGAAGTCATGAAGAGCAGTCACAAAGAATGGAGCGTTTCCGGAGGGCACGACGAAAATTCAACAGACCGGTTGCTTCTCTTTTGGACACGAAAGGACCGGAGATTCGACTTGGCGATTTTGAAAACGGAAGGGTGTCTCTCCGACAGGGACAGACATTTGTTCTTACAACGGAAGAAATCATCGGAGATGAAACGAAAGCATATGTAACCTATGCGAAACTTCCGGAGGATGTGGAAAAAGGAACCCGGATTCTCATGGACGACGGACTGGTTGAAATGATTGTGACGGATGTGGACGAGACGACCGTTACCTGTCAGGTGATGGGCGACTGTGAGCTGTCCAATCACAAGGGAGTCAATGTTCCCGGATTTCATCTGAACATGCCATATTTGAGTGGGAAGGACAAAGGAGACATCATTTTCGGAATTAACAATCATGTGGACTTCATTGCCGCATCGTTTGTGAGGACAAGAAAAGATATTGAGGATTTACGGTCATTTCTCCACGAAAATGGGGGCGACGGAATCAGTATTATCGCAAAAATAGAGAACCGGGAAGGTGTGGAAAATATTGATGCAATTATAGATGCGGCAGACGGAATTATGATAGCCAGAGGAGACATGGGTGTGGAACTGCCGGAAGAAGAAGTTCCGATTCTGCAGAAAATGATTATCGGTAAAGTGTATGAAGCGGGAAAATATGTGATAACGGCAACGCAGATGCTGGATTCCATGATGAAAAACCCGCGGCCGACCAGAGCAGAAGTGACAGACGTGGCGAATGCCATTTATGACGGAACCAGTGCAATTATGCTGTCCGGTGAGACGGCGGCAGGGAAATATCCGGTGGAGGCACTGGAGACAATGATAAGAATTGCCGAAAGAACAGAAGCGGCAATCGATTATGAAAAAAGTTTTTATGACAGAGAGAGACATGAGAATCCGGATGTTACGGATGCCGTTTGTCATGCAACCTGTACGACGGCATATGATTTGAATGCTTCTGCAATTGTTGCCGTAACAAAATCCGGAAGAGCGGCACGCATGATTTCCCGTTATCGTCCTGCCTGCCCGATTCTCGGCGGCACCACGTCAATGCGGGTGTGGCGGCAGTTAACGATATCCTGGGGTGTCACACCAATTCTTCTGCAGGAAAAAACGGACGTATTCGATTTATTTGAACATGCAGTGGAACAGGGAAAAGAAGAAGGACTACTTAAAAAAGATGACCTGGTAGTAATCACTTCCGGAGTGCCCATTGGTAAATCCGGAACTACAAATATGATGAAAGTGCTGGAGGTAGAATAAGAATGAGAAACAAGAAATGGCATAATCTGCGAATCGGGATATTGGGACTGATGATTATGTGCCTGTTGGGAACAGGTATGGCATTTGGAAACATATCCGGTAAAGCAGCGGAGCAGAAAGAGTTTATCGTGGGCTTTGATGCCGAATTTCCGCCCTATGGTTACAGGGATGATGATGGCGAATATGTCGGATTTGATTTGGATTTGGCAGAGGAAGTATGCAAACGCAACAATTGGAAACTGAACAAACGTCCCATTGCATGGGACTCCAAAGATTCAGAACTTGCTTCCGGTGCCATTTCCTGTATCTGGAACGGTTTCACCATGAACGGACGTGAGAACAAATATACATGGTCCACGCCGTATGTGGATAATTCACAGGTCGTAATCGTGAAGAAAGATTCCAATATCAAAAAGCTGTCCGACCTGGCAGGAAAGCGTCTGATTGTACAGAGTGACTCTTCCGCACTGGCGGCACTCACCGGAGATGATGCCACAAAAGAAAACAAAAAACTGGCAGAATCGTTAAAAGAATTACAACAGGTAGCGGATTACAATTCTGCCTTCATGAATCTGGAAAGCGGGGCAGTGGACGCCATTGCAATGGATATCGGGGTGGCATCCTCCCAGATGTCGGCAAAAGGGGACAAGTTCCTTATGCTGGATGAGCGCCT
>CAZGDT010000013.1:0-15940 GCA_964524245.1 uncultured Eubacterium sp.
CAACGTACGAAATTATGATAATCGTACCTATGACATTACGATTAGTCCGGAGTATATAATAGAAAAAGACTCCTATGTGCGTGTCACAATCGCAGACTTGCCGGGGAATGGAGTCAAAACGATGGAAAGTCAGGCGATTTTTGTCAGTGCGACAGCTCCGAAAGATGAAAAATGGATTGGACTGGTAGGGGATAAATGGGAGAAAACAGTTGATTTGACTGATTACGGATGCGGCAATATTTCGTACAAAGTGACGGGAAGCATTCCCGGAATATCCTGTAAAACATATCATAACGGTTTATTGTTTACCGGAGAACTGACGACAGTGACGGTGGGAACTGATTTGACAATACAGGGAACAGACGAAATGGGCAATACCATTACACAGATAATTCATGTCTGTGTTGGGAATGATAGTACGGTAGTTGCAGCGGCAGAAGACGTGACGATTGTAACAGGAACAAAGTGGCAGCAAAAAGAAATCGTCCACACGGCAGGAGGCAGTGGACGGTACTCCTATTCCGCCATCGGGATGCCAAACGGACTGAAGATGGATGCGGATGACGGCACATTCTCCGGAACGGTTTCCGGTATCGGCGAGTACAAAGTCTGGATAACCATAACAGATGAAGAAAAGCCGGAGAGAAGTTTTCAGACGCTTGCCCTAATAAAAGTGACGGATCCCAAAAAAGTTACAGGTGTTGTTCTTGATACAAAAGGACAGCCGGTAAAAGACGTGATTATTACCTGTGTCAATCTGACGGATGGAAGTGAGTATACGGCAAAAACCGATGAGTCGGGGGCGTATATCGTATATGTTGGGGAAGGCTCTTATGACATAAAAGCTTCCTGTGGGGAGAAGACGGATGCCGTGTATCGGATTGCAATCGGGTCCGGTGGAAGGCAAATCAATTTCAGTCTGAAAGAGGACTGAGAAAGGCAGTGAATAATGTTAGAAAGAATTGTATTTGAATGTTACGGAAGAAAAATCAGTGAATGCAGCAAAGAAGAACTTTATCATGCGTTACTGTTGCTGGTGAAACGAAAGGCCACAGCAAAAGAATGTCCGAACAAAAAGAAGAAATTGTATTATATTTCCGCAGAATTTTTGATTGGAAAGCTGTTGAGCAACAATCTGATAAATCTTGGAATTTACGGGGACGTTAAAGAAGAGCTGGAGAAAGCCGGAAAAAGCCTTGCTTCTCTGGAAGAATATGAACCGGAGCCTTCCCTTGGGAATGGAGGCCTCGGGCGTCTGGCTGCATGCTTTCTTGATTCCGTGGCTACTCTGGGACTTCCCGGAGACGGCGTTGGGCTGAATTATCACTATGGACTGTTTCGTCAGGAATTCCGCAAAAGAATTCAGCGGGAACAGCCCAATCCGTGGATGGAAAAAGAGAGCTGGCTGCAGAAAGAAAAACGTCATTTCACGGTTTCGTTCGGGGACTTTGATGTCGAAGCAGAGATGTACGATATTCTGGTAACCGGTTATGAGGGAGTTACGAACCGTCTGCATTTGTTTGATTTGGATTCCGTGGATGAAGGTATTGTTCGGAAAGGTATTGATTTTGATAAAGAAAATATTAAAAAGAATCTGACACTTTTTTTGTATCCGGATGACAGTGATGAAAAAGGACGTCTGCTCCGGGTATACCAGCAGTATTTCATGGTAAGCTGTGCCGCACAGTTGATTTTGGCAGAGGCGAAAGAACGTGGAAGTAATCTGCATGATTTGGCTGACTATGCAGCCATCCAGATTAATGACACTCACCCGTCCATGGTGATACCCGAACTGATTCGTCTTCTGATGGAAGAGGGAATTGTTTTTGAAGAGGCGGTAGAGATTGTGACGGCGTGCTGTGCGTATACCAATCATACAATTCTTGCAGAAGCGTTGGAAAAATGGCCGCTTGACTTTATCAGGGAAGTAGCGCCTGCTATTGTGCCGATTATAGAAAAACTAGATAAACAGGTGAAAGAAAAGTATTCGGATGAGAAAGTGGCGATTATTGACAAAGAAAATCGCGTGCATATGGCGCATATGGACATTCATTACGGACACAGTGTAAACGGAGTGGCATATCTTCACACAGAAATATTGAAAAACAGCGAACTTAATGAGTTTTACCGTCTCTATCCGGAAAAATTCAATAACAAGACGAACGGTATCACGTTCCGTCGCTGGCTGCTGCACTGCAATCCGCTTCTGACGAAGTTTTTGGAAGAAACGATAGGCGACGGATTTAAGAAAGATGCCGGTGAATTGGAACAGCTTCTTGCTTTCAGGGAAGATGAAAAGGTTCTTGACCGTCTTTTGGAAATCAAGGAAGAGAATAAGAAAAAATTGGCAGATTATCTGAAAGAAACACAGGGAATCCGTCTGCTTCCGAATGCCGTTTATGATATACAAAGTAAGCGCCTTCATGAATATAAGAGACAGCAGCTCAATGTGCTGTATGCCATTCACAAATATCTGGAAATTAAATCAGGCATCGTTCCAAAACGCCCGATTGTGATGATTTTTGGTGCAAAAGCTGCACCGGCATATACCATTGCCAAAGATATCATTCATCTGATTCTCTGTCTGCAGCGACTCATCGAAAAAGACAGGCAGGTTCGAAAATATCTGCAGGTTGTCATGGTGGAAAACTACAATGTGACGAAAGCGGAAAAACTGATTCCGGCCTGCGACATATCAGAACAGATTTCTCTTGCTTCGAAAGAAGCAAGCGGTACGGGAAACATGAAATTTATGCTCAATGGTGGCGTGACACTGGGAACAGAGGATGGTGCCAACGTAGAAATTCATGAGCTGGTTGGCGACGATAACATTTATATATTCGGAGAAGACAGTGACACGGTTATTGCGCGTTATGAACGCGGGGATTACCGTGCAAGGGATTATTACGAAAAGAATCCGGATTTGAAGGAAGCCGTTGACTTTATTGTCAGCAAAAAAATGCTTCGTATCGGTAAGAAAGAAATGCTGACGAGACTGTATCATGAACTGTTAAATAAAGACTGGTTTATGACATTTCCGGATTATCCGGCGTATGTTGAAGCAAAAGAAAGAGCTTATACAGATTATGAAGACAGAAAAGCATGGGCGCAGAAAATGCTTGTGAATATTGCAAAAGCAGGATTCTTTTCTTCTGACCGGACAATTGAACAGTATAATCATGATATATGGCATCTGTCCTAACCGATTAAATTGGCAATATCCAGATACCCCCAGCCCTGACGGTCATGCGGGAGATGGAGATCGGTGACGGAATTTTTCAGCCGTATTTTTACTTCACGCGGCGACATGGAAGGATACTGACTGAGAAGAAGTGCAACCGCTCCGCTGACGATGGGGGTCGACATGGAAGTGCCACTTTTAGTAGAATAATAATATCCCCGTCCTTTTTGGGGCGGACAACAGCTGATAATATGGAAGCCGGGCGCGACGACGTCCGGTTTTTTGATGCAGGAAAATGTGGGACCGGAACCGGAGTGCGACGGCTTTTCACGGTTGTTTCTGTTGTCCCGGTCATAAGAACCGACCGTTATTATTTTTCGCGAATTGCCGGGAGCACTGATGGTTTGCGGGCCGGGTCCCTGATTGCCGGCGGCGGCAATCACGACAATACCGGCATTCCACAGTTGATTTACCCTGCGTATGAAAAGACAGTCTTCCGGATAAGAATTTCGATCATTTGTTCCAATGGAAATATTGACAATGCGAATATTGAGACGTTTCTGATTTTTCAGAATCCACTGAAGTCCGTTCATGATATCGTGTATGGTGCCGTTTCCTTTGTGGTTAAGTACCTTTACACCAATTAAGTCTGCCTGAGGGGCAATTCCCCGCCAGAGACCGCGGGAGAGGGTGCCGTCTCCCGCTGCGATTCCTGCCACGTGACTTCCGTGACCATTATCATCATAAGGTTCCGGTTTGCCGTACAGGGCATCATACCATCCGGTAATGCGATACCGGTAGTCCGGGTGAGGGGTAAGCCCGGTATCAACAATGGCAATGCCGATATTTCGACCCTGAATTCCATTTTGTTGGACGGATTCTGCGTGCACAAGGGAGCGAACATGATTCATGGCGGAATCTCCTTTTATTTCGGTGTAGTATTTATTTTATGAACAGGAGAAAAAAAGGTTCAAAAACCGGATTTGAAAATAAGGGTTGACCGTTGGTCATTTTTGTGATACACTGCATAAAGTAAAAGTGACCGTTGGTCATTTTGCAAAAAATAAACGGGAGGCGTACAAGATGGTACTCAAGTTTGGAAAGTGGATTACGAAGCACAAAGCGCTGATCCTGATTCTGGCGGCCGTATTAATGGTGCCTGCGACAATCGGGTATGCGTCCATGCGAATTAATTACGACTTGTTAAGCTATCTTCCGAATTCATTGGAAACCGTATCGGGGCAGGATACGATGGTGGATGAGTTCGGGATGGGAGCCTTTTCCATGATTGTGGTAGAAGACATGGAAAGTAAAGATATCGTGGCTCTCAAAGAAAAATTGAAAAAAGTAAATCACGTAACAGATGTGCTCTGGTATGATGACGCATTGGATATTACCGTGCCGAAGGAAATGCTGCCGGAGAAATTGCAGGAAGGTCTGTTTCAGGGGAATGCCACAATGATGATTGCTCTCTTTGATGATACGACATCAGCGGATTCTACCATGGATGCCATAACAGAAATGCGTGGCATTGTAAAAAAGCAGGCATTTATCAGCGGTATGTCCGGAATTGTTACGGATATCAAGGATCTGGCCCTGGCTGAGATGCCTGTTTATGTGGCGGTAGCTACCGTGCTGGCACTCATCATCCTGCTTATTGCGATGGATTCACTGGTGACGCCGTTTATCTTTTTGGCGGGAATCGGACTGGCGATTCTGTACAATATGGGAACCAATCTTTTTCTCGGAGAAATATCTTATGTCACACAGGCATTGACAGCAATTTTGCAGCTTGGTGTAACCATGGATTACTCCATCTTTCTGCTGGAAAGTTATAAAGCAAATAAAATTCGATATGACGGAGATAAAAACCGTGCCATGGCACACGCAATCTCCAATACCTTTCGTTCTGTCACAAGCAGTTCCGTTACGACCATTGCCGGATTTGCCGCTCTTTGTTTCATGACATTCAAGCTTGGAATGGATCTCGGACTGGTTATGGCCAAAGGCGTTATTATCGGTGTGATTGTCTGTCTGACGGTACTTCCGACATTGATTCTCTGTTTTGACAAAGCGATTGAAAAAACCAGCCACCGCAATCTGATTCCGAATATGGACGGACTGTCAAAAAGAATCGTAAAAATATGGCCTGTTGTCCTTGCACTTTTTGTCATTTTGATAGGACCTGCTTACTACGGCAACAGTCATTATGATATTTACTACGATATAGCGGGAGCCCTGCCGCAGTCTCTTGATTCGGCAGTGGCAAACAAGAAACTGGAAGAAAAGTTTCACATGAATAACACACATATTCTTCTCATGAAGAACGGAATGTCCTCGGCAGAAAAAAGAAATCTTTTGAAAGAGGTCGAAGAGGTGGATGGCGTCAAATGGGTGCTCGGTATGGATTCCATCAAGGGCTCGGCAATACCGGACAGTATGATTCCGGCGGAATTGGAGTCGAAGCTGAAAAGTGATCAATACGAAATTGCTTTTGTCTGCTCCGATTACAAGACGGCGACGGATGAGGTAAATACGCAGATTGCAAATATTAATAAAATCGTAAAAAAATACAGCAAAGATTCCACGGTGATTGGAGAATCATCACTGACAAAGGATTTACAGGATGTAACGGATGTTGATTTGGTTAATGTAAATTATGTTTCCGTTATAGCGATTTTCCTTATTATACTGTTCACATTCAAATCGCTTTTGATTCCGGTGATTCTTGTCCTTGTAATTGAGTTCGCCATTTTCCTGAACATGTCCGTGCCGTATTATACACACGAATCTTTGCCGTTTGTTGCAAGTATTGTCATTGGAACCATTCAGCTCGGAGCTACGGTTGATTATGCAATTCTGATGACAAGCCGTTATCACAAAGAGCGGGTAGAACGGAAAAAGACGAAGCGCGAAGCCGTTGAAATTGCTCACAAAACATCCATCAAGTCCATTCTTATCAGTGGAATGTGCCTGTTTGCTTCTACGTTTGGTGTTACGGTGTCATCCAGTATTGACATGATTCAATCAATATGTACGCTTCTGTCCAGAGGAGCCGTCATCAGTACTGTTGTTGTTATTCTGGTTCTTCCTGCCATGTTGTTTGTATTTGACAAGTGGATTTGCAGGACGACCTGGGATATGAGAAAAATAGATTATTAATGGAGGGTGAAAATATGAATAAAATAAAACGAATTCGCAAATGTACGATTTGTGCCGTACTGACTCTGAGTATGGTAATAAGCAGCAGCTCCTTTGTCGAGGCGAAAAAAATAAATAAACAGGAATCCGTATACGTAAATGCAGGAGCGGACGGTTCTACAACAGGGATTACGGTATCCGACCGGCTTATGGGAGCAGATTCGGCAAACGGAACCATTCAGGATATTTCCGGACTGCAGGATATCACCAATATAAAAGGGGAAGAAGTATTTTCACAGGACGGGAAAAAAGTTGACTGGTCCGCAGAAGGGAAAGATATCTATTATCAGGGACAGTCATCGGAAGAATTGCCTGTTGAACTGAAAATAACGTATAAATTAGACGGGAAAGAAATGACAGCCAAGGAAATGGCCGGCAAAAGCGGTCATGTGGAAATTCATGTGTTTTACAAAAATAAATCAATGGTAAAGAAAGTGATTGATGGAAAAGAAGAAACGATTTATACTCCTTTTGTCATGGTGACCGGTATGATTCTATCTTCTGAAAAATTTGAAAACATTGAGGTGGAAAACGGACGTGTCATCAATGACGGCGATAATAATATGGTAGTCGGAATGGGAATGCCGGGACTGGCGGAAAGTCTGAATCTGGAAGAGGATGAAGCAGAGAGTATTCCGTCCGATTTTATCGTTACGGCGGAGGTTACGGATTTCTCCATGGGCAATACGTTTACGTTTGGCAGTGCAAACCTGCTTAACGATTTGGATTTGGACGATGTTGAGGAACTGGATGATTTGGAAGAGAAACTGAATGATTTGACGGATGCTGCAGATAAGCTGGTGGAAGGGTCCGATGAACTTTCGGACAACATGAAGCTTTTTTCCGGGAAAATGGGTGAATTGAAATCGTCCATGAAAACCTACCAAAAAGACGGAGTCAATAAGCTGGCGGCAGGAATTCGAACTTTAGCGAAAGGTACGCCGGGACTCGTAAAGGGAGTCGGAGATTACACAAAAGGAGTGAAGCAATTCGCAAATGGAACGACACAATATGTAAACGGTGCGGCAAAGATTACGGACGGCTGCACGGATTTGTATGAATCGGTAAAAGACCTTCCAACGCAGGTTGAGACGTTCGATACCGGATTGACGGCGTATACCGGTGCAGTAGACAAAATGGGTACGAAGGAAAATGTTACAACGATGAAAAATGGTGCAAAGGCTGTTTCTGATGGAATTACAACAGTTAACGAAAATTTGGGAAAACTCGAAGAATCGTATGCAACGACTGAGGCATTGGCTGATGAAATCATACAGCGGGTGGAAGCAGACGGTGATTCTGAGGCGGCTGAGGAAATAAGAACACTGAAACAAGTGATGAAGCAGCAGAAAGAAGCGATACAGGCACTGCAAACAGCGACAGGAAGTGAAAGCGAGCTGAAAACAGGAGCAGACGGAGTGTCGGCGGGAGTGGATACCGTAATGGACGGTCTGAGTACGCTCTCCGGTAAATCCGCTTCATTGACATCCGCTTCTGCTCAATTGAAAACCGGTATGCCGACATTGGCAGCCGGTGCAAAAAAACTGAAAGACGGCGGAGAAGAGCTTGCCAAGTCAAATGTGACATTGAAAAAGTCATCCAAAAAGCTGGTAAAATCAGGGAAAAAGCTGAATACCGGTGCCAAGAAAGTCGGAAAGGGTGCGAAATCATTGAAAAAGGGAAGCAAATCCCTGCAAAAAGCAACGAAAAAATTATCAGGCGGTGTATTGCAACTAAGCAAGGCAAGTGGTAAACTGAACAAAGGAAGCAAGACACTCGCAGAAGGTATGTCCGACTTCAATGAAGAGGGCATTACGAAACTGAACAACGTATATGAGGATGATTTCAAAGGACTTTTAGACCGTCTGGAAGCGATTTGTGACGCCGGCAGGGATTACAGAAGCTTTAGCGGTATTCATGATTCCATGGACGGTGAAGTGAAATTTATCATTGAGACGGCTTCCATAGAAAAAGAAGATTAGGAGATGCCGCATGGGCAAATTAGAGGAGAAGAAAAAACAGAAAAGAGATTCCCTTCTGATGGCTGCATTTTCGCTTTTTACGGACAAAGGAATCAATGACACATCGATATCCGATATTGCAAGAAAAGCGAATATGGCAAAAGGGACCTTTTATCTCTACTTTAAGGATAAGTTTGATATTCGAAATAAGCTGATTGCAGATAAGGCGGGGCAGATTTTCTGCCGCGCCTTAGATGAGATGAATCAGGCTTCATTAAAAACGCTGGAGGAACATGTGATATTTCTCATTGATTCAATTGTTACCCAGCTGGACCAGGATAAAAACCTCTTGCGTTTTATCTCAAAGAATCTGAGCTGGGGTGTTTTTCAGAAAGCTTTGGAGAATGTTACGGACGGGGACAGCTTTTATCACCGTTATTATCTGCTTCTTGAGGAATCCGGCAGGAAGTTCCGCAATCCGGACTTGATGCTTTACATGATTGTGGAATTTGTCAATGCAACCTGTCATAACGTGATTTTGCAGCAGGATCCGGTTACACTGGAAGAACTGCGGCCGGAACTGTGCGGTGTAATCTGTGATATTATTAAACGTCAGGAAATAGGTGAAAATACAGAGATGGCGTAGGAAGAAATGTATTGACGGATAATGCCTGCTTTCGTTATAATAGCTGTATAATAAAGACACAAAAAGGAGGCTGCTTTATGAAAATCACGAAAAGAATGATATGTTTGGTGACGGCATTTGCCATGGTGTTATCCGCCATGGTATCTTTTGATTCACAGGCAAAGAAGAAAAAGCCGAAATTGAACAAAACGAAGCTGACGCTTGCGGTCGGGAAAACCGCAAAATTAAAGGTGAAGAATACAAAGAAAAAGGTGAAATGGTCATCTTCCAAAAAGAAGATTGCCTCTGTTTCCAAAAAAGGGAAGGTAAAGGGAAAAAAAGCGGGAAAAACTACGATTACTGCTAAAGTCGGAAGTAAAAAATTAAAGTGTAAAGTGACGGTTAAGGCGAAGAAAAATCCGACGGCAACGCCGATTTCGAACAGGAACGCCACTGTAACAGCCACACCGGCATCCACGGCGACGTCCACACCGCAGATACAGGCGACGGCTACACCGCAGGTACAGGCAACGGCGACACCGCAGGGAACAGTGCAGCCAACCGTTACGCCGGCAATTCAGGAAGAAAAGGGGAATCGCATCGAGTCTCTCCGTATTGAGGCATTGGGCGTGGCTGAAGTAAAACTGGCTCAAAAACAGGAACTGACGTTAACGGATTTTTCACTTATGACAAAGGCATATGAAAGCGGTTCATATTCGGAAGTACTGTCGGATGTGCAGGGCGTTGTAACGACAGATAATATCACTTACAGGGTTTTGTTCACGGATGATTGTATGTACTGGGGGTGCCGGTTGAAGGTGACGGTTTTTAATCTGGAAGGTACCGGTACGGATTCCATGGAAGTTAACGTGAACCTGCCGTGCAGCAATACCGTGTATTTGAGATATCATGCACCGGCAGGGCAACAGTTCAGCGGTTCTTACGATTGGTATGATTCCTATGATGCTGCCGGCCGGTTGAAGGTAAAATCGGCAAAATTGCCAAAGGGAATGAGCTATTCTGTGGATTATCAAAGAATAAAATTTAATGGTACACCGTCTGAAGCCGGAACCTGTATCGGAGATGTTGTCTGCGAGGATGAACTGGGGCATACTTATACGCTGAATATAGGCTGGATGATGGACAATGAAGACACGATTTCTGCATGGGCGATGCCTATGACAAGAACGTATACCGGTAAGGATGTAAAAGTGTCTTACAAGTTTTATGTAGAAGGCGGGAGCGGCTCCTACACATATGAAGTACCTCAGGACGTATCCGGAGCTGATATTTCCGTTGTCAGTGGAAAGATTGAGGCAACATTCTCGAAACCGGGGACCTATAATATCCCGATAAAAGTGACGGATGCGGAAGATGATTCAATTTATACGACGCTGGATTGGAAAGCTGTTATCACAGACACAAAGAAAGTTACGGTGAATCCTTTGTTGGCGGATGATTCAAAACTGAATGACGAAGAACTTCATGTGTTTTTTTTACCCGGTGGTGCGGCAAGTGCTGATGAGTATATTTCTTTGAATGAAGTCGGCGGCGGTTCGACATATCTGCCGAAAGGTACATATCAGGTTTTTTATTATTATGGCGAGTTGAAAAGTGCGGCGATGTATCAAAAGACGATAACGGTGGAAGATGAGAATATCACATTGGATTTAGTATTTCCTGTTTATAAAGTGAACATTACATGTGAGAAGGAAAGTGCCGTCTGGCATGATGAGAACGGAGCTTATGTGGGAAGCGGTAATACGGTGTATCTCCCGGAAGGGAAACACACATTGCGATATGTTTATTCTACAGGTCCTGATTACGGCACGGTGTATGAAGCAGCGGTTGAGACAGGCTCGGGCAAACCGAATGCCGTGACGATTACGGGGAAGGAAGGTACGGGACTTTCAGAAAAGCTGACCGCAGGTACCCCGATTTCCGTTAAACTGTCATATAAAGGAAGAGCAGTGTTTACGTTCACGCCGACGGAGAGCGGTTCCTATACTTTCTATCGTGAAAATATCCGGGGATATTCCAGAGCTGTCTTGGCGGATATCGGGAATTTTTATGATGATACATGCAGTGATACGTATTCCGTCAAGAAGACATATGATTTGAAAGCAGGGGAAACTTATTACTATATGGTGGAAGGAGTTAATGATAGTCCGGTAGCACTTGATTTGTGTGTAAAGAAGGACTCCTGACGGATTAGCAAGATGTAAAACAGCCTTCATTAAAAGAGTGGCTGTGAATGGAGACTGTTGTGAAAAAAATATTTCGATTTTTAAAAAATTACAAAAAAGAATGTGTTCTGGCGCCGCTTTTTAAGCTCTTTGAAGCGACGCTGGAGCTGTTTGTGCCGCTTGTGATGGCGGCGATTATTGACCGGGGAATTGAGGATGCTGACTTCGTCTATATCGGACAGATGGGAGGCATCCTGTTTTTGCTTGCCGCCGTCGGATTGACAGCGGCACTTGTGGCACAGTATTTTGCCGCAAAGGCGGCGGTTGGGTTTGCCACAGAGCTGCGAAGTGAGCTTTTTCGTCATATCCGGTCGCTGTCATTCGGGGATGTGGATCAGGTAGGAACGTCTACATTGATTACCAGACTGACAAGTGATACCAATCAGCTGCAGGCAGCTGTAAATATGTCGTTGCGGCTTTTTTTGCGTTCTCCGTTTGTTGTACTTGGAGCTATGGTAATGGCGTTTACCATTGATGTGAAGGCGGCGTTCATTTTTGTGATTATGATTCCGCTCCTTTCTTTGGTTATTTTTGGCGTTATGGCTGTCAGTATTCCGATGTACCGAAGAGTGCAGGAAGCATTGGACCGGATCTTGTGCCGTACCCGGGAGAACCTTACCGGCGTCCGGGTACAGCGTGCATTTAATAAGCAGAAAGAAGAAGAAGAGAAATTTGAGGAAGAGAATCGGAATCTGAATGAGATTCAAATGCTGGTAGGGCGTGTGGCGTCACTTACCAATCCCGTGACCTATCTGATTGTCAATGTTTCTGTTATCGCACTCATATGGGTAGGGGCGGTTCGTGTAGATTCCGGTTTTATTACCCAGGGACAGGTTGTGGCACTTGTAAATTATACGTCACAGATTCTTGTGGAGCTGATAAAGCTTGCGAATACGATTGTTATGGTAAATAAGGCGATAGCCTGCGGCAATCGTGTGCAGGAAGTATTCGATTGGAAGCCGGGACTGCAAAGTCCAAAGGAAGTCTCACACCCGACAGATGAAAGCACGGACGTCATTCATTTTGAACATGCGGGACTTGTTTATCCCGGTACGCATACGGAATCATTGACGGACATTCATTTTTCCGTAAAGCGTGGTGAAACAGTCGGAATTATCGGAGGTACCGGTTCAGGCAAGACGTCATTGGTTCATTTGATTCCACGTTTTTATGATATTACTTCCGGTCACCTGAAAGTTAATGGTGTGGAAGTGCGGGAATGGTCGTTGCAGGAACTGCGTGCCCGCGTGGGAATTGTATTGCAGAAATCCGTCCTGTTCGAAGGAACGATACGGTCCAATCTGTGTTGGGGCAAAGAAGATGCTTCGGATGAAGAAATGTGGCAGGCGCTTCGTATTGCGCAGGCTGTGGACATAGTGAAAGGAAAAGAGGGCGAACTTGATGCTGTTGTGGAACAGGGCGGACGTAATTTCTCCGGCGGTCAGAAACAGCGTCTTTCCATTGCAAGAGCACTTGCAAGAAAGCCGGAAATACTGATTTTGGATGACAGCGCTTCTGCACTTGATTATGCGACGGATGCCGCTCTGCGAAAGGCCATTCGGGAAGAGTTGGAAGGAATGACGCTTGTGATTGTTTCCCAGCGTGCTGCCTCTGTTCGAAATGCCGACCGAATTGTGGTGCTGGATGACGGTGAAACGGTAGGGATGGGTACACATGAGGAGTTGATGGGGAATTGCGAAGTCTACCGGGAAATCTATGAGTCACAGTATGGGAAGGGGGCCAGGTGATTATGACGCAGAAGGAAACATTGATGAAAGTACTCCGGTATATACGTAAATACCGTATTTGGCTGATATGCTCTCTGGTTCTTGCATTAGTGACCGTGGCACTGACCCTGTATGTACCGATTCTTACCGGACAGGCGATTGATTTAATTGCGAAAAAAGGAGAGGTTGATTTTCCCGGTGTGGGAAAAATCTGTGTCCATATTGCGGCAGCGGTTGTTATTACAGTGCTGGCGCAGTGGATTATGAACGTTGCGAACAATAAGATTACCTATTGTGTTGTCCGTGATATCAGAGATGACGCATTCAAAAAAATACAGATTCTTCCCCTGTCCTATATCGACGGGCATTCGTACGGCGAAATTGTCAGCCGGGTGATTGCCGACGCGGATCAGTTTGCTGACGGACTTCTTATGGGATTTACCCAGTTGTTCACGGGTGTTATCACGATATTTGGAACATTAGGATTTATGTTAAGTGTCAGCATTCCCATCGCGCTTATTGTCGTTATTCTTACACCGGTTTCTTTGTTTGTGGCGGCGTTTATTGCGAAACGGACATATCAGATGTTCTTAAAGCAGTCGGAAACGCGGGGGGAACAAACGTCGCTTATTGAAGAGATGATAGCCAATCAGAAAGTGGTACAGGCTTTCGGACAGGAAGAAAAAGTAGGAAAGCGTTTTGAAGAAATCAATGAAAAACTGGCTGAGTATTCACTGAAAGGGACATTTTTTTCATCCATTACGAATCCATCCACCCGATTTGTCAATGCCATGGTATATGCGGCAGTTGGCGTGTTCGGTGCATTTTATGCAATACGGGGCGGTATATCCGTAGGACATTTATCCTGCTTTTTGAGTTATGCCAATCAATATACGAAGCCTTTTAATGAAATTTCCGGGGTGGTGACGGAATTGCAAAATGCCATTGCCTGTGCCGGACGTATATTGGAACTGATTGAAGAAGATTCAGAAATTCCGGAAGCTGTGGATGCCGGGGAGCTGACATGTGCGGACGGAACGGTTAATATGGAAGATGTGTACTTTGCTTATGAGCCGGCTCAGAAGCTGATTGAGAATTTTAATCTGAATGTAAAACCCGGACAGCGTGTTGCCATTGTGGGTCCGACGGGGTGCGGAAAGACGACGCTGATTAATCTTTTGATGCGTTTTTATGATGTAAATGCCGGAACCATCCGGGTGAGTGGAAAAGATATCAGGAAACTGACAAGAGAGAGTCTGCGCAGAAGTTACGGAATGGTTCTGCAGGAAACCTGGCTTAAGCAGGGTACCGTGAAAGAAAATATTGCGATGGGACGTCCGGATGCTACGGATGAAGAAATCATGGAAGCGGCAAAAGCAAGTCATGCGCACAGTTTTATTAAGAGACTGCCGCAGGGGTATGATACGCTAATCGGAGAGGATGGCGGAAGTTTGTCGGCGGGACAGAAGCAGCTGCTGTGTATTACCCGTGTGATGTTATGCCTGCCGCCAATGCTGATATTGGACGAAGCAACTTCGTCTATTGACACCCGCACGGAAATCCGCATCCAGAAGGCGTTTGCCAAAATGATGCAGGGGCGTACCAGTTTTATTGTGGCACACCGCCTGTCTACCATTCAGGAAGCGGATATAATTCTTGTTATGCGGGATGGAAAAATTGTTGAACAGGGAAATCATGAACAGCTGTTAAAAGAAGGAGGCTTTTACAGAAAACTGTACGAAGCGCAGTGGAGCTAACGCCTATGCCCCCTTCTTTTCCGGCTGTATGTCATGCTCCCATAATCACGGTAACATCGACCTGTTTTTTTGTATTGTCATAAGGAATTACGGTGGTTTTTCCGAGGCTTTCGCCATTTACGATAAGTTCTCGGACACCTTTTTCCACGCCATCCGGATTCTGAACCTGAATCGTATACGTAACATCCCGGAAAGAGCGTGTAATCGTAAAGTCACCAAATGCTTTCGGAACGCATGGGTTGATGCTGAGCCCTTCAAATGTCGGGTATACACCGAGAATGTATTGCGAAACATTCAGGAATGTCCATGCTGCCGTTCCGGTAAGCCAGCTGTTTTTCGCTTCGCCAAACGACGGTGCGTCCTTTCCTGCAATCATCTGAGAGTATACATAAGGTTCCGTTCGATGTATTTCGCTGATTTCTTCCAGATAGGCAGGACATGTTTTTCTGTAAATTTCAAATGCCCGGTCTCCACGGCCGATTTGCGTTTCGGCGGCAGAAATCCAAGGATTGTTGTGACAGAAAATGCCGGCATTTTCTTTGTATCCGGGCGGATAAGAAGAAATTTCACCCAGATTGAGGTAATATTTTGTATATGGAGGCTGCAGGAGAACAATGCCGTATTTGGAATCCAGTTTTTCTTTTACGGAGTCCAGTGCTTTCCTGGCGAGCCCGTTTTCCAGTCCGACACCTGCAAGGACACAGAATCCCTGCGGTTCAATGTAAATCTGACCTTCTTCGCATTCTTTTGATCCGACTTTATCACCATTGGCGTCGTAAGCGCGTATAAACCATTCACCGTCCCATCCGTCTTTTTCGATGGCGGCTGTCATTTTGCTGAGTTCTTCGCGGGCGAGAGAGGCTTCTTCTTCCTTTCCGATAGCGTCACACAGGTCAGCATATTCTTTTCCGTATTTCACAAACATTCCGGCGATAAACACAGATTCTGCTACCGGTCCTTCACTCGGACCAAATGTCTGGAAAGATTCACCCGGTTCTTTGGAGAAACAATTCAGATTCAGACAGTCGTTCCAGTCAGCCCTGCCAATGAGCGGCAGATCATGTGGTCCTTTGTGATCCACAATGTAATGAAAAGATCTCCGCAAATGCTCAAACAGACTTGTTGCGGAATTGGGGTCGTTATCATAAGGAACCGATTCATCCAAAATGGAAAAATCACCGGTTTCTCGAATGTAGGCGCAGGTTCCGGCAATCAGCCAGAGCGGGTCATCATTAAAGCCGC
>CAZGDT010000014.1:0-15826 GCA_964524245.1 uncultured Eubacterium sp.
GGTGAAAGCTCTGTTTAGTGAAGTCAATCCGATTCCGGTAAAGAAAGCCATGAATCTGATGGGTATGGAAGTTGGAGGTCTTCGACTTCCTTTGACAGAGATGGAAGAATCAAATGCTTCCCGTTTGTTGAAAGAGATGAGAAAAGCGGGAATTGATGCGAACGAATAGAAACTGAGAGAACGAAAGGAAGAGAAAATGACTCGAATTATTATGTGTGGATGCAATGGTGTCATGGGTCGTATGATTACCGGAATTGTGGAAGATGATCCGGATGCGGAAATTGTAGCGGGAATTGATACGCTTGACAGGGGAGACAGTACCTATCCGGTTTTTTCAGAATTGACCGCCTGTACCGTTCAGGCGGATGTAATTATTGACTTTTCTTCGCCTAAGCTGCTGACAGGATTACTTTCTTACAGTAAAGATAAAAAAATACCATTGGTTTTGTGTACAACAGGATATTCAGAGGAACAGCTGACAGCGATTGAGGAAGCGGCGGCAGAAACCGCAATTTTGAAATCAGCCAATATGTCATTGGGAATCAACACTCTCTTAAAACTGGTTCAGGACGCCGCAAAAGTTTTTGCGACGGAAGGATATGATGTCGAAATCGTTGAAAAGCATCATAATCAGAAGCTGGATGCACCATCCGGCACGGCGCTTGCACTGGCGGATTCTGTCAATGAAGCGATGGGGAATCCTTATGAGTATGTATATGACCGTTCTCAAAGAAGACAGAAGAGAGACAGGAAAGAATTAGGAATTTCTGCAGTTCGGGGTGGCACGATTGTAGGAGAACATGATGTGATTTTTGCCGGAAAGGATGAGGTGATTACTTTTTCTCACACGGCGTACAGTAAGGCAGTGTTTGGTAAAGGGGCAGTTGCAGCGGCCAAATTTCTGAAAGGGAAAACAATGGGGCGTTATGAAATGGCGGATGTAATTGCTGCGAACGGATGAGGTGACAAACTATGAAAGCGATTCGAATAAAGGATATTGTGACGGCGGTATCCGGTACGTTGGCATGGGGAGATGGAGAGAACTTTGTCCGTCATGTAGCCATTGATTCGCGAGATGTAAAAGAGGGAACACTGTTTGTTCCCATTGTGGGCGAGAGAGTTGATGCGCATCGTTTTATACCAGATGTCCTGGAAGCCGGAGCGTCCTGCGTATTTTCCTCGGATCATACCATAAAGGGGGTGAAGGGGGCATGTATCTATGTTGAGGATACATTGTCTGCTCTTCAGAAAGCGGCGGCATGGTATCGTTCTCTTTTTCATGTACCCGTGATTGGTATTACGGGAAGTGTGGGGAAGACAACGACCAAAGAAATGATTGCTGCCGTTATGGAAACAAAGTATCGTACGGTAAAAACTTATAAGAATCTTAACAGCCAGATTGGTGTTGCTCTTATGATGTTTGAGTTAGAGGAAGACACAGAGATGGCCGTGATAGAAATGGGCATCAGTATGCCGGGCGAGATGGACCGGCTGGTTGAAATTGTCCGTCCGGAGTGTGCGGTAATGACAAATATCGGAGTTTCTCATATCGGTAACCTGGGTTCAAGAGAAAATATTTGTGCGGAAAAAGGGAAAATTGTCCGGCATATTCCGGAGAAAGGGAAAGTGTTTGTCTGTGGAAACGGTGATATGAAAGAACTTGTTCGCGGAAATGTTTCTTTTGAAAAATGCGAGAAAAAGCCGGAGATTATTTATTATGGAGCCGAATCAGAATGCTGTTATTATGCAAAAAATATACGAGTCAGTGAAAATGGACAGCATTTTACTTTTTGTTTTCCGACCGGAGAAGAAGAAGTGACACTTTCCGTCATGGGACTTCACAATGTGAACAATGCCATTGTCGCAATGGCACTTGCCGTATACTATCATGTACCGGTGAATAAGGCACTGCGTGCACTTGCAAAATATCATCCCATAGATATGCGCGGAGTGATTCATCATGTGGCGGGAGTCCATATTATTGATGATACATATAATGCCAGTCCGGATTCCATAACAGGCAATCTGAGGGCACTGTTTGATTATCCGGGTGATGGGAGAAGGGTAGCAGTGCTTGCTGATGTTTTAGAATTAGGAGAAGATTCCAAAAAGCTTCATGAAGAAATCGGAAAATATATAGTTTCGGAATGCGAAAAGGGAAGGAAACTGAATCTTTTGGTAACGGTCGGAGCGGAAATGGCGGTTATGGCGGATTACGTAAAGGCACATTCGGACATTCCGGTTATTGTTTGTTCTGACAGAGAGTTGGCAGTCAGGGAAGTGGAAAAGAACCGGAAAGACGGTGACTGGATTCTTGTAAAGGGGTCTCGTGGAATGAAGATGGATCAGGTTGTGAAACAACTGATAAAGGAGTGACATGTTGTTTGCAGATATCATTATTGATTTGTCGGTGGAATCTCTTGACCGTACATTTCAGTATAGAATCCCCGAATCAGGGGAAGAAAAGATAAAAATCGGAAGCCGGGTTGTTATTCCGTTTGGAAAAGGAAACAGGCGAATAAGCGGATATGTTCTAAATATTACAGAAAATCCATCATGGCCGGAAGAAAAAATGAAGGAAATTCTGGAAGTGGAGCAAAAAGACATTCCGGTTGAGGGGCAGCTGCTGTCCCTGGCGGCATGGATTCGGCAGATGTATGGTGCAACGATGAATGAGGCGCTGAAGACCGTGCTTCCTATTCGTAAACAGATTAAGTCAGTGGAGGAACACTGGCTTAATTTTGTTGTGTCGCAGGAAGAGGCAGAAAGGGAATTGGAACGTTGCCGTCTTCGTCATTATAAGGCAAAAGAGAGACTAATCCGGGGGCTGCTGGAAGAGAACGGACAGATGACAGCCAGACAGGCGGCGAAAAAATATGGTATTACAAAACCCGTAATTGACGGCATGGTAAAAGCAGGAATAATAATTGTTACAAACGAAAGAAAATATCGCAATCCGTTGTCAGTGTCTTCAGGGAAAGAAGAAAAAAAGAAGTTGAATGAGGAACAGCAGAATGCAGTGGATACTTTTGTTTCTGATTATCTCAGGGGAGAACGAAAAACATACTTGCTGTATGGGGTGACGGGAAGCGGAAAAACGGAAGTTTACATGGAAATGATTGCTGCTGTTCTGCGTGAGGGAAAGCAGGCAATTATGCTTATTCCGGAGATTGCGCTTACTTTCCAGACGGTAACCCGTTTTCAAAAAAGATTTGGAGACAGAGTTACCATACTCAATTCCCGGATGTCTGAGGGAGAGAAGTTTGATCAGTATGAACGTGCAAAAAGAGGGGAAGCGGACATTGTTGTGGGACCGCGTTCCGCATTGTTTGTTCCATTTTCCCGGCTGGGACTTATTATTGTGGATGAAGAACATGAAACAAGTTATAAAAGCGAGAAACCGCCGAAATATCATGCCAGGGAGGCGGCATTGGAGCGGGCACGTATGGCGGGGGCCGGTGTTGTGCTTGGATCGGCAACACCATCGATGGAAACTTATATGGCGGCACACAGCGGAAAGTATAAGATGCTGAGGCTAAAAAAACGGGTACAGGGTGCCGGGCTTCCACGGGTGCATGTGGCAGATTTGCGGAAGGAACTGGCGGAAGGAAACCGTTCCGTGTTCAGCCGTATTTTGCAGGATAAAATAGAAGACAGGCTGGAGCGGGGAGAGCAGACGATGTTATTTATTAACCGCCGCGGGTATGCAGGCTTTGTTTCTTGTCGAAGCTGCGGTTTTGTGGTAAAATGTTCTCATTGTGAAATATCAATGACGGCTCATAAGAATCAGCCGGGTTCAGCAGATACTCTGGTATGTCATTATTGCGGAAATACGGCCGCCATGCCGAAGACTTGTCCGGAATGTGGTTCGCCCTATATAGCTTCTTTCGGGCTTGGCACACAAAAAGTAGAAGAGCTGCTGCAGAAGAGCTTTCCGAAAGCCCGCATTCTTCGAATGGATGGTGACACAACAAATGGAAAACACGGACATGAAGAAGTGCTTTCACCATTTCGCAATGGTGAAGCAGATATTCTCATTGGAACCCAGATGATAGTGAAAGGGCATGATTTTCCAAATGTGACGCTTGTGGCGGCACTTGCGGCAGACATGAGCATGTATGCCGGAGATTATCGAAGCAGTGAAAGAACATTTGAACTTTTGATGCAGGCGAGTGGAAGAGCCGGGCGAAGAGGAAGAAATGGCGAAATGGTAATTCAGACATACAATCCGGAACAATATTGTATTCAGTCAGTGGAACAGCAGGAAGCCTCCATTTTTTACGATAATGAACTTTCTTTTCGCAAAATGATGAACTATCCGCCATTTTCGATACTGGCAGCGGTTCTTGTTCTTGCACGGGAAAAAAGCGATGCGGCTGCGTGTGTCGGAGAGCTGGCAAAGCATATAAGGGAAGCCTGCGGAGAGAAAGCAGTGTTGATCGGGCCGGCGGAAGCCGGGCTCAGTAAAGCGAAAGACTGGTTCCGTTATGTATTGTATATAAAGTGCCATGAGGAAAAAGAAGCAGAGAAGATTAAACAATTGACAGAGATGATTAGCCGGGAAGGGAAATGGGTAAAATCCTGTCGGGTTCAATATGACAGGGATCCGGTCACCGGTTATTGATAGAACAAAAAGAAAAGGCAGGTAAGAAAAATGGCGATTCGAAATATTCGTACAATAGGTGATGATATTCTCACCAAAAAATGTAAAGTGGTAAAAGAAATGACAGAGAAAAACAGAGAACTGATTCAGGATATGTTTGACACAATGTATGAAGAAGACGGTGTAGGACTGGCAGCACCGCAGGTTGGTATTCTGAAACGTATTGCCGTGATTGATATTTCGGAAGATGGAAATGAACCGCTTGTGCTGGTTAATCCGGAAATACTGGAGACGGAGGGAGAACAGCGGGGCAGTGAAGGATGCTTAAGTGTGCCTGATAAAGTCGGAATTGTGACAAGACCGAACAGAGTGCGGGTTAAAGCATTTGATTTGGATATGCAGCCCTTTGAAATTGTAGGGGAAGAATTGCTGGCGAGGGCATTGGTTCATGAAATTGAGCATCTGGACGGTGAACTTTATGTAAATAAAATTGAAGGACGTCTGTATGATGTAGACGAATTTGAGCAGGAACAGGGTTGAGAATACTGCCAGGAGGGAAAGAATGGATATAATATTTATGGGAACCCCCGATTTTGCCGTACCGGTACTGCAGGGGCTTATAGATTCAGAAAAACATACGGTGACGGCCGTCGTGACACAGCCGGATAAAGCAAGGGGACGAAGTGGAAAACCGGTATTTACACCGGTAAAAGAGACCGCAGTAAAAAATAACATTCCGGTATATACGCCGGAAAGGGTGAAAGACGCAGAATTTATAAAAACTCTTCGCCGGATTTCCTGTGATATCATTGTTGTGGTAGCGTTCGGACAGATACTGTCAAAAGAGATTTTGGATATGCCGGTTCATGGATGCATAAATGTCCATGCTTCGCTTCTTCCGCGATGGCGGGGAGCCGCACCGATGCAGTGGGCCATCATGCAGGGAGATAAAAAGACAGGTGTTACCACCATGCAGATGGATGAAGGACTGGATACCGGTGACATGCTGATGAAGGAAGAAACGGTTATTGGAGAAGAAGATACGGCAGAGACAATTCACGACCGATTGGCAATTATGGGGAAGAAGCTTCTGTTAAAAACACTGGTTGCCGTGGAAAATGGCGAACTTTCACCAACCCCACAGAAAGAAGAAGAAAGCTGCTATGCCAAAATGCTTACAAAAGGGATTGGCAAAATAAATATGAATTGGAATGCCAAGAAGGTGGAATGTTATATAAGAGGATTGAATTCCTGGCCAAGCGCTTACACAACGTGGAAGGGTAAAAATCTGAAACTATGGAAAGCAAAAGTGATTTCCGGCAATACCGGAGAAGAACCGGGAACCGTTGTTGAAGTTGGGAAAAACAGCTTCACCGTACAGACGGGAGATGGGAGACTGGAAATTCTGGAAGTGCAGTCAGAAGGAAAAAAACGGATGGATGCCGGCAGTTTTCTTCGTGGTGTGTCTATGGAAAAGGGTGATAAATTATGTTAGGAAATTACGGATATGGTTACGGCAGAGGCATGTATCTTATGTGGGATCCGACGTATCTTTTGATATTGATAGGAGTTATATTGTCAATGTTGGCGTCGGCACTGGTTCGTCATACATTTAATCGTTTCAGTAATGTGCGAAGTGCCTGTGGAATGACGGGGGCTCAAGCGGCAGAAAGAATTTTGTCATATGCCGGGATTCATGATGTGACGGTTCGTCATATTGGCGGGAATCTGACGGATCATTATAATCCAAAGACAAAAGAGGTTGGTCTGTCCGATACGGTATATGGGAGCAATTCGCTGTCTGCCATTGCTGTGGCGGCGCATGAGTGCGGACATGTGATTCAACATGCAAATTCTTACGTTCCATTAAAAATCCGGTCAGTATTGGTACCTGTTGCAAATTTTGGGTCCGGGATTTCCTGGTTTCTCATTCTGCTTGGGATTTTTCTCAGTATTTATCCGCTGATAACCGCAGGAATAGTTTTTTTTAGTGCGGCTGTTCTTTTTCAGCTTGTCACATTACCGGTGGAATTTAATGCCTCCCGGAGAGCGTTGATTATCCTGCAGGATACAGGTATTTTGGGACATGCGGAAGGGCGTTCGGCAAAGAAGGTTCTGCGTGCCGCCGCACTGACATATGTTGCATCAGCGGCAGCGTCTGTTTTACAGCTTTTGCGGCTGATACTTTTGTTTGGAAGGAACGAACGTGACAGATGAGGAAATGGGCATATGAAATCGTATATGGAACAATGGAGAAAAAGCAATACAGTGACAGAATGTTTCATGAAATAATTGAAAAGAGAAGTATGTTTTCCTCACGGGAAAAACGTTTTCTAAAACGGCTTTCGTATGGAACGATAGAGCGTTGTGTGGAATTGGATGCTGTTCTCTCGCAGTATTCAAAGCTTCCCGTGAAAAAAATGACATCATCCGTGAGAACCGTTTTGCGAATGGCATTATACGAAATCCGATATATGAACCGGGTTCCGGAAGCAGTAAGCTGTCATGAGGCAGTAGAACTTTTGAAAAAAATGGGAGACGCACGTTATACAGGATTCGTTAATGGGGTGTTGCGTGCGGTGATTCGCGGTGGTTACGATGTTGAACTGAAAGAATGGGAAAAAGTTTCACTCCCGGAGCCGTTATATAAATATTTTGTTTCACGCTATGGAAAAAAAACAACTGCTCTGATTGGAAATGCATTTTTGAGCAATGAGAGGGATATAACCTTACATATCAATACAGCAAGAATTTCCCGGGATGAATACAAAGAAATGCTTCGCCGGGAAGGAGTTGAAATAAAGGATGGCCGTTATATGCCGGATGCCCTGGTTGTATCCGGTATTGAAAATGTTGCCGCACTGCCGGGGTATAAAGAAGGGTGGTTCTTTGTGCAGGACGAGAGTTCCATGCTTCCGGTGGCTTGTGCCGGAATAAAACCGGGTGATGAAGTTTTAGATGTTTGCAGCGCACCGGGCGGCAAAGCAATGCATGCGCTTCTCTGCCTGGAAGGAAAAGGAATTCTCAGTGCAAGAGATGTTCGTCCGGAGAAAGTGGCTGTTATCAGAGAGAATGTACGACGGATGGGGTATACTAATGTTCAATGTAAAGTATGGGATGGAACAGTAACGGATCCGGAATGGAATAACCGGGCAGATGTAATATTGGCAGATGTTCCCTGTTCCGGGATAGGCATTATTGGAAGAAAACCGGAAATCAAATATCATGCGCTTGAAATATCGGAATCTCTGGTGCCTGTTCAAAGAAAGATTCTGAAAGCTTCTGTTGACATGTTAAAACCGGGTGGAACACTTATATACAGTACCTGCACAATTCATGAGGCGGAAAATGAAGAGAATGTTCATTGGATGGCAGAAAATCTGGGGTTAAAAACATTTTCTCTTTCACCGTATCTGCCTGAAATACTAACAAACAAAATGACAGATAAGGGAATGCTGCAGATGATTCCGGGGATACACAAAAGTGATGGTTTCTTTGTGGCCGGATTACGTAAACCTTAAGGAGAGTGAGGACACACAGATGGATATTCGGAGTTTTTCGGATAAAGAGATGGAAGAGATTGCCGTTTCTCTTGGTGAAAAGGCTTTTCGGGGCAGACAGCTTTTTCAATGGGTGCATGAAAAAAGAGTGGACAGCTTTGATGAAATGAGCAATCTGGGTGTGGATTTTCGGAACAGATTAAGAGAACGGTATACCATTTCCGGACTATCCCCGGTGGAAAAACAGGTATCTCAAAAAGGAGATACGGCGAAATATCTGTTTGCGCTGGAGGACGGAAATGTTATTGAAAGCGTTTGGATGAAGTATCATCACGGAAACAGTGTGTGTGTTTCTTCACAGGTCGGGTGCCGGATGGGATGTACATTTTGCGCTTCTACTTTAACCGGACTGACAAGAAATCTGACCGCCGGCGAGATGCTTTCACAGATTTATGAAATTCAGAAAGATACCGGGGAGAGAGTGTCGAATGTTATTGTTATGGGGATGGGAGAGCCTTTGGACAATTATGACAGTCTTCTTAAATTTCTGCACCTGCTGTCGCATGAAAAAGGACTTTGTATCAGTCAGCGGAACATTACGGTTTCGACATGTGGTTTGGTGGAGCAGATTCAGCGTCTTGCAAAAGAAAATCTCCAAATCACATTAGCAATCAGTCTGCATGCGCCGAATGACGAAATTCGGCGGCGAACCATGCCGGTGGCAAATCGATATACGATAGATGAAATTATCCAGGCGTGCAGGGATTATTTTGCGGCTACGGGAAGAAGAATAACATTTGAATACAGTATGATTCGTGGAGTGAATGATAAAAAAGAACATGCAGAAGAACTTGCGAAACGTCTGGAGGGACTCAACTGTCATATTAATCTTATTCCTCTTAATGAAGTCAGGGAGAGAGAATGTCTCCGTTCTGAAAGAGAGGATATACGACAGTTTAAATTTATACTTGAAAAGAATCATAGAAATGTTACAATAAGGAGAGAGATGGGAAGCGATATTGATGCTGCCTGTGGTCAGTTACGAAAGAAATATATGACCAAATGTAGCAGATAGCCGGAGGAGGTCAGACAGTGGATACATTTTCAATAACAGACAGAGGGCGTCTGCGGAACAGTAATCAGGACAGTGTGTTTTGTGACGAGAATCCGGTGGGAAGATTCCCGAATCTGTTTTTAGTTGCAGATGGCATGGGGGGACATAAAGCCGGTGACCTGGCGTCGAAACTATGTATTGAAGAGGTAGTGAGCCGGATTCGAATATCTGAGGCGCGGACACCTGTCAATGCATTTGAACAGGCGATTGCAGCAGCCAATCAAAAGGTTTTTCAGAGTGCACAGGAAGATTCGGAGTTCGCAGGAATGGGAACCACCCTGGTAGGAGCAATGGTAGAAGATGATACGGTATATATTGTGAATATTGGTGATTCCAGGTTGTATTATATGCGGGATTATTTGGAGCAGATTACAGTGGATCATTCGTTAGTGGAAGAGATGGTTCAGTCCGGTGAAATACAAAAAGAAGAGATGCGCACACATCCGAATAAAAATATTATAACACGGGCGATTGGTACGGATGACACGGTTCGTCCTGACTGTTTTGAATTGAAAGTTCAGGAGGGAGACGTGTTGCTGTTATGTTCTGACGGACTTACAAACATGATAGATGATGTCGAGATTGAGAAAATATTGAAAAGACATAAAGAGGATATGAAGCTGGCAGGAGAGAATTTGGTTCAACAGGCGAACGAAGCCGGTGGAAAAGACAACATCAGCGTTATTTTAGTTCGACTGTAAAGGAGTGTAGAAAATGATAATAAACATTGGAGCAATGATCGGTGAACGATATGAAATAATCGAAAAAATCGGAACGGGCGGGATGGCAGATGTATATCGTGCCAAGGATCATCGCCTGAATCGGTTTGTGGCGGTTAAAATCTTAGAAAATGAATATAGTGAAGATGCAAAGTTTGTCACCAAGTTCCGTCAGGAAGCACAGGCGATTGCCTGTCTGTCGCATCCTAATATTGTAGGAGTGTATGATGTCGGGCAGGAATTGGATATGCATTTTATTGTAATGGAATTTGTTGATGGAATTACATTGAAAAAGTACATTGAGCAAAAAGGAAAACTGTCAGTCAGAGAATCGGTTGGCATAAGTCTTCAGATTGCCAACGGACTGGAGGCTGCACATACCAATCATATTATTCATCGTGATATAAAACCTCAGAATATTCTGATTTCCAAAGACGGTACGGCTAAGGTGAGCGATTTCGGCATTGCTAAGGCGGCAAGCTCAAACACGATTACAGCCAATGCAATGGGGTCAGTGCATTATATTTCGCCCGAGCAGGCAAGAGGCGGATTCAGCGATGAGAAAAGTGATATTTATTCTCTCGGTGTTTCAATGTATGAGATGTTAAGCGGGACACTGCCTTTTACCGGGGAGAGTGCCGTGGCAATAGCACTGGCTCACATTCAGGAAGATGCGACACCGCTGGCGGCTATTGATGCAACGATTCCGCGCGGCCTAAGTAATATCGTTGCCAAATGTATGCAAAAGAAAACGGAATTGAGATACTTGACTGTGATGGATTTGATAGCAGATTTAAAAATGTTTTTACAGGATCCATCCGGAGAATACGGTGTGATTCGTGATCTTTATGAGAATGGGGATACGATTTTTATTCCGAGTGGTGATGTTAATGCATTAAAGTCTGTTGCGAAGACGACGGCAGCGGAAGAGACCGCTTCAGAGGAAGATGAAGGGGAAAATGGTGAAGTAGATCCAAAATTAGAAAAAGCGCTGATTATCGGAAGCGTTACGGTTGCAATCATTATTGGAGTTATCATTATATATCTTCTCGGACGTTTTGTAGGGGTGTGGGGCGGAAGTGCAACACCGGAAAGTACGCCGGAGCCGACATCATCCGTCTCGGAACAAAGCAGCAAACCGGAAAGCACGCCGGAAAGCAAGACGCAGGTTCCGCAGATTAAAGGACTTACACAGGAACAGGCACAAAGCATGCTCGACAGTGCGGGACTTGACTATAAATTTGAATCCATGGAATCGGAGGAAGTGGAGCCGGGGCAGGTTATCAGTACAACACCGGCTATCGGTTCAGAAGTTTCGAAAGGTGATACCGTTACCGTGTATGTAAGGGAGTCACAGCTTCCGAGCGTGTGGGGAATGACGGCAGAGGAGGCGGAAGCTGCCATACGTGAAGCCGGTTTTGTGCCGAAACGGGGAACCGACGTTTACAATGACAAAACGCAGGAGGGCAAGGTTGCATATACAAGTCCGAAACAGGGAGAGAGTGTTGCTGCCGGCTCTACCGTCACTTATTATGTCAGCAAGGGTGCGGAGACGGTGAAAGTTCCGGATCTTTTGGGCAAGACGAAAGCACAGGCAAAATCCGCACTGGAAAAAGCAGGACTGAAGTTAGGAAATACCTCCACAGCCTATTCTGACAATTTTGCGAAGAACAAAGTTTGTGTGCAGAGCAAATCCAGTGGTGCGAAAGTATCGAAAGGAACCAAAGTAGATATTACGCTCAGCCTGGGGCAGGAACAGACATATACTTATAAAATGTCAGGTACCCTGCGTATTGACAGTCCGTTTGACTATGAAACGGACCCTGCAGCGACAATTAAAATTGTTTTAAGTCAGGATGGACAGACAAAGACAATTTTGAGCAGATCCATGACACACATGGATTTCCCATTGTCTCTTTCGTCCGACGAAGTGATCGGATACAGCGGCTCACAGGGTGAGTTGATTGTATACAAAGATTCCAAACGGGTAGATTCCTATAATGTCACCTTTAAGAAAGTGGCAGATTGATGAAAGGAAAGATTGTAAAGGGAATCGCCGGATTTTATTATATTCAGTGTGAAAATGAAAAATTATATGAATGCAGGGCAAAAGGAAGTTTTCGCAGAGAAGGGCTGAAGCCGTTAGTAGGAGATTATGTTGATATAAAGATTTTGGACCGGGAAAAGAAGCTTGGGAATATTGAGGGGATTTGCCCGCGCTCAAATGAGCTGATTCGTCCGTCAGTGGCAAATGTTGATCAGGCAATGATTGTTTTTGCCATGGCAAATCCGATGCCGAATTTGAATCTTTTGGATCGTTTTCTCGTCATGATGGAGCGGCAGAAAGTAGAAACAATTGTATGTTTTAGTAAGCAGGATATGGTATCTTCCTGTGAAGAAGATAAATACAGAAAGATTTATGAAAAGTGCGCCAATCGTGTGCTGACAATCAGCAACACAGAAAATACAGGAATTGAAAATGTATGGGAGTGCCTGCGCGGAAAAACCACCGTATTGGCAGGACCTTCCGGAGTGGGTAAATCCAGTCTTCTGAACAGATTGTGTCCGGAAGCGGAGTCTGAAACCGGAAAAGTCAGCGAGAAAATTGGTCGTGGCAGACATACCACGAGACATTCAGAACTTTTTTTTCTGGGAGACCGAACTTTTTTGTTTGACACACCGGGCTTTAGTTCGCTTAACCCGCCTGATGTGAACAGGCAGGAATTACGACTTTATTTTAGAGAGTTTTCTCCTTATGAAGGGAAGTGCAGGTATTTGGGATGCTCTCACATTCATGAGCCGGGGTGCGTTGTGAAGGAAGCATTGGAATGTGGTGAGATTGGTAGAAGCCGTTATGAGAATTATGTGCAGATTTATAATGAACTTGCCGAATTCGAAGGACGAAAAAATGGGAGGAATAGGAAATGACATATAAGTTGTCACCATCTATTCTGGCGGCTGATGTGACCTGTCTGGGACAGGAGGTAAAGATCGCACAGAGTGCCGGGGCGGATTATATTCATATTGATGTTATGGACGGGGTGTTCGTCCCCAATCTTTCATTTGGAACAACAATAGTACGAGGGTTACGGGAATGCACGGATTTGTTTTTTGATGTGCATCTTATGATTGTGAATCCCATTCGCCATGTAGAGCGATTTGCAGGAATTGGTGCAGATGGGATTACGGTTCATGCGGAGGCCTGTGAAGATTTAGAAGCGACGGTAGATGAGATTCTTCGCTGTGGAAAGAAGGCGGGAGTTGCTATCAGCCCTGATACGGATATCGACGTTGTTTTTCCGGTTCTCCCCCGTCTGTCTATGGTATTGATTATGACGGTATATCCCGGATATGGGGGGCAGAAAATCGTTACGAATACATTTTCCAAAATAAAAAAACTCCGACAGATTCTTACAGAACAGAATTTAGATATTGATATTGAAGTTGATGGCGGTATTAACTTCGACAATATTGATACGGTTAAAGAAGCCGGAGCAAACGTATTTGTGGCCGGAACAAAGATATTCAAAGGTAATATCGAAGAAAATATCAGGAGTTTCAGAAGTATACTGGAAAGAAAAAAATAATAGGAATAGGAGAAAATATTATGCAGCTCGGAATCGTGGGACTTCCTAATGTAGGAAAAAGTACATTATTTAATTCGTTAACAAAGGCAGGGGCAGAATCGGCTAATTACCCGTTTTGTACCATTGATCCGAACGTGGGGGTGGTTCCCGTGCCGGATGAAAGACTTGAAGTGTTAACGAAAATGAATGAATCGAAGAAAACGGTCCCGGCAGTTATTGAATTTGTGGATATTGCCGGGCTGGTAAAAGGAGCTTCAAAAGGAGAAGGACTGGGGAATCAGTTTTTGTCCAATATTCGGGAGGTGGATGCGATTGTTCATGTTGTGCGTTGCTTCGAGGATACGAACATTGTTCACGTGGACGGCAGCGTTGACCCGTTGCGTGACATCGAAACGATTAATTTGGAATTGATTTTTTCTGATGTTGAAATATTGGATCGCCGGATTGCCAAAACATCACGCGGTGCCAACAATGATAAAAAACTTGCAAAAGAAGTGGAAATGATGAAGAGACTGAAGGCATTTCTTGAGGATGGGCATCTGGCGAAAAACTTTGAACGAAAAGATGAAGATGAGGAAGCGTGGTTCAAAGAGTATAATCTGCTGACAGCGAAACCTGTTATATATGCGGCAAATGTTGCAGAGGACGAACTTGCAGATGACGGGAATTCCAATGAACAGGTAAAAAAAGTCCGTGATTTTGCAAAAGAAGAGAAATCAGAAGTATTTGTGATTTGCGCACAGATTGAACAGGAAATTGCAGAATTGGATGATGATGAAAAGAAAATGTTTTTGGAGGATCTTGGATTGACGGAATCCGGCCTTGAAAAGCTTATTCGTGCAAGTTATCGGATTCTGGGGCTGATAAGTTTTCTTACCACCGGTCCGGACGAAACTCGTGCATGGACCATAACAAAGGGAACCAAAGCACCTCAGGCGGCCGGGAAAATACATACGGATTTTGAGCGCGGATTTATTCGGGCAGAAGTCGTGGGCTATGATAATCTGGTGGAAAATAACGGTTATAATGGAGCAAAAGAAAAAGGGCTGGTCCGCTCTGAGGGAAAAGAATACGTTGTGCAGGATGGAGATGTTGTTCTGTTCCGCTTTAATGTGTAAGAAAAGAAGGTGACAAATCAAATGGAAGGTGCCGATATCATTTTTCCGTATTTACGAATTACCATTTCTCATTTGCCAAAGGGAATTACAATTGGCGGTTTTACGATAGCATTTTATGGCATTATCATCGCCTTAGGGATGATCGGCGGACTGCTTTTAGCGAGATGGCAGGCGAAGAGGACCGGGCAGAATCCCGATTTCTATATGGATTATGCCATATGGGGAATAATCTTTGCCATTATTGGTGCACGCTTGTATTACGTTGCATTTCGCTGGGATGTATATAAAAACAATCTGTGGCAGATTTTTAATACCCGTGGCGGAGGCATGGCGATTTATGGAGGTGTGATTGCTGCCGTAATTACAGGAATTGTGTACTGCCGGAGAAAGAAGTACAAATTTGCCCTGTTTGCGGATACGGCGGTTCCCGGATTGATTTTAGGACAGATTATCGGCCGATACGGTAATTTTATGAACCGTGAAGCTTTTGGTGAATATACGGATTCCCTTTTTGCCATGCGTTTGAAAGTGGGAGATGTCAGTAATTCGAATATTACCACCCTGATGCGGCAACATATAATTACGGAAAATGGAACCCGGTACATTCAGGTACATCCTACATTTCTTTATGAATCACTTTGGAACATTGTGGTTTTGGTCATCATGCTGGTATATACCGGGAGAAAAAAATTTGATGGGGAAATATTTCTCATCTATTTGGTTGGGTATGGTATCGGACGTGCATGGATAGAAGGATTGCGGACTGACCAGCTGCAGATTGGTGCTACGGGAATTGCAGTATCGCAGCTGCTTTCTGCGATGCTTGCAATAGGTGGAATTGTTTTTTGGATATATCGGCGGATACAATTAAAGAACAAGTGATACAGACATGAGAAAAAGTCTGCGCAGACATTGAGTTTGTGCAGACTTTTTTTGTTTTGATAAAATTGTAAAAAAAAGAAAATTTCCTTGCTTATTCTTTCAAAGTGGTGTATAGTGGTATTAAAAGTGGTAGAAAGTGGTGGAAAGTGTCACGAAGTGGTGGGCATTAGACAGAAAAAAGGACATTTTCCCTGTACGCCATGGACGGAAGTTGGTGAAGCTAAATGTTTATGGGCACATACGAACACGGTCTTGATGCAAAAGGCCGGATTATCATTCCTGCAAAACTACGGGAAGAATTGG
>CAZGDT010000015.1:0-15658 GCA_964524245.1 uncultured Eubacterium sp.
CATAATGCCATGTCAATCTTTTCAATGGCTTCCATATCAAGATGACAGACTTTCTCCCGCAATCTTGATTTATCAATTGTCCGAACCTGCTCCAAAAGAATAACGGAATTTTTAACAATACCATATTTCCCTGCATCGAGCGCAACATGCGTCGGCAATTTTGCCTTATGCATCTGACTGGTGATTGCTGCACAAATTACTGTCGGACTATACCGGTTGCCCCTATCATTTTGAATAATAAGAACCGGCCGCACTCCTCCCTGCTCGGAGCCAACGACCGGTCGTAAATCTGCATAATAGATATCGCCTCGTTTTACGTTCATGATTTCACACTCCCTCACATGTTACTCCTATTATTCCCAATATACGGAGTGATATACAAAAAGTGTCGTAAAATCCGATTCCATCCACGCAAGACTGTTATATTTAATGGTTTATATACTTTCTTGGAACACGATTCGTTATGCTGCATACAAATTCGTAATTGAGCGAATGAGACAAACCGGCAATTTCCTCCACCGGAATTTCGTTCTCCCCATCTTTCCCAAATATGGTAACCGTATCTCCTATTTTCACATTTGGTATATCCGTAATGTCAATCATAAACTGGTCCATACAGATACGGCCCAGAACAGGAGCGTATTCTCCATGCACAAGAACTCTTCCCAGTCCGGATAAGCTTCGTTTCATTCCATCCGCATATCCTACCGGAACGGTAGCTATCATCATTGGCTTTGGGGCCGTAAACGTCCCGCCGTAACTGATACTGCTTCCTGATTCTACCGATTTCACAAAAGATATTCTTGCTTTCCATGACATTGCCGGACGTAAATGTAAAATATCCTTTGCAACATCTTCGGAAGGATAAAGACCATAAGTAATAATTCCGGAACGAACCATGTCTAAATTGGCCTCCCGGAATGAAATAACGGAAGCACTGTTGGAAACATGATGAATCGGAATTTTAACCCCTTTTTTTTCCAGCCGTTGTACAAAATTCATATAATGTGCAAATGGTTCTCTGACTGCATCAGCATTTTTTTCATCGGCTCTGGCAAAATGAGTAAAAATCCCTTCTATATATACCCCCGGCAAACGAGCAATCTTTGTCACAACATCCGCTGATTCCTCTGTAGGTGCAAATCCGATACGTCCCATACCGGTATCAATTTTAATATGAATTGGCGTCTTTTTGCCAAGCGACACCGCTGTTTTACTAAGCTTCTCTGCCATTTCATATGTATAAACTGTTTGCGATATATTATGTCTGACCACCTCATCGTACCAGTCCTCTCCGGTATAACCAAGTATCAGAATCATTTTATCGATACCGGCATCTCTTAATTCCAATGCCTCTTCTATCATGGCAACACCATAAGCATCTGCCTGAGATGAAAGTGCTTTTGCCACCGGAACGGCACCGTGACCATATGCGTCTGCTTTAACGACGGTCATAATTGAGGTATTGTTTGAAATGTTTTTTCTCACCTGTTCCATATTGTATTTTATTGCCTGAAGATCTATCTCGGCATAAGTTCTGTCATATTGTCTCATTGTTAGTCATCTGCCTTTCCCGGATTATTATCAATATCTGAAAGGACATCGGAAAGCCCGTCAAATAAATCCGATGCCATCAGACTATAGCTTCCCTTTTTTCGCAGCTGTGTATCGCCGGCAAGACCGTGAATCCAGACACCCAGTTTGGCGGCTGCAAAGGGTTCCATCCCCTGCCCCAAAAGCCCGCCAATCATGCCGGCAAGTACATCACCCGAGCCACCGGTAGCCATTCCCTGATTACCGGATAAATTAATATAGCATTCCCTGCCATCTGATACAACGGTACGCGCATCCTTCTGAACAAGAATACACCCGAACTGCTCTGCTGTTTCTTTTGTCGTTCCAATTATATCATTCTGAAGCTCCCCAATACTCATACCTGTTAGAACACTCATCTCTTTCACGTGAGGCGTAAGAATGAAATCACTCGTCAACACATCGGAAATCCCGCAGCAAAGACGGATGGCATCGCCATCCACAACCGTAGGAACTGATGAATTTTCAATTACATAATGAACAAGTTCTTCTGTCTCTTCTGACACTCCAAGCCCCGGTCCTATCACCACTGCGTCTGCCCATGCAATGCCTTCTGCAATTTCATCCCGTGTAGAAAAGAGTATCTCAGGAAGAGCTGTCAGTAAGATATTTCTATTTATTTCAGGAGAAACAACCCGAACCAAACCGGCTCCGGAACGATATGCCGCCTTCGCCGCCAGGTAACAGGCTCCACTCATTGATTCTGAACCTGCCACAACCAAAACCCTGCCAAAGGTACCTTTGTGCGACCTCGGCGGTCTGGCAGGCAGTAACGCAGGCAAGTCACGGTGCTCATAACAATAAGCAGAAGCACGCACGGAATTTACGCTCACTTCAGGAAAACCAATGTCTGCAATTATAACTTCACCTGCATAAGAACACCCCGGATAAAGTACAAGTCCCAGTTTATTCATTCCAAAAGTGATTGTACAAATGGAATGAATTGCCGTGTTCATCACTTCTCCGGTTCCGGCATGAATACCGGACGGTATATCCAGTGAATATATTCTGGCACTGCTTTCATTCATGTCATCTATCACTTTTTCATAAATTCCATCAATATTTCTCGACAGTCCGATGCCAAATATTCCATCTGCCATTACATCGAATCGCCCTTCCGTAATAGCAGCCGGAGAAAGATACGGAACCCCGCATCCAACCGCTATTGCCAGCTGTTTTTTTGTTTCCTCTGTCATCCGGTCCGTATTACCTATCACGGTAAAAGCAGCCGAATATCCCATTTCATGAAGGATTCTCGCCAGCGCAATTCCGTCACCGCCGTTGTTGCCCGTACCACACACACAAAGAATTCGCATTTCTTTGGTTTCCCGTCCTGCCAAAACCGCAGCTGCTGACATAGCCGCTTTTTCCATTAAAACCATGGACGGAATCCCGACTGTCTGTATTGCATGTGTATCTATCGCTTTTGCCTCATTCGCAGAATAAATCGATTTCATGACATGCTCCTTTCCGGATTCATTCCTCATTGTCTGCACGAAGTGCAATAACAAATGCCGTCACCAGTTCCCGTGTATTCGTAATGGATATTTTCCATTCATTAATTCCCAATCTGTCAGCATACTCCTTCGCCGTTCCTTTCAACAAAACATAAGGCGCTCCCTCGTTATTTCGAAGGATTTCGATGTCTCCGGCTTCAATTCCTCTAAATCCGGTTCCTAACGCTTTCGCAACAGCTTCCTTGCCGGCAAAATCAGATGCTCCTCTTCTTTTTCCGGAATCCAATTGAGCAATCTCCCTTTCGGTAAAAATGCGATGGAGAAAATGCTCTTTTTCCATCGCTTTAACAACCCGGTGAATTTCAATGGAATCTATTCCAATTCCTACAATCATTCCTTATCCTTCCTTTTGTCATATAAATTCATCACATCATGTCCTAACAGACCATGCAGGAGAGAATATGCACTTTCCATACTTTCTTCCAAATCTGCCTTATCTCCTATTTTTTGCTTTAATATTTCACGCAATTCAATTATCTCCGCATTTAATTCATTCAGTTGTTTATCTCCTTTTGACAGACGTTCAAAGCAGTAGGAAGCTCCCGCCATCAAAAGGTCCTCATTCGCTCTTTGAATCGCGTGAGGAAGCTCCAGCAATTCATCCGATTCTTCCTGTATCCGTTCTTTAATCTCCAACAATAATCTCTTTTGATTTTTCGCTTTTTTGTCCCGGAGAGAATCATCATCACCCATGCCGGCTACAATACCGTCCATAAGTTTTTTCTTGGTTTTTTTTAATTTCTTTAAATCATTCACCAAAAAGCCCTGTCTTTTCAAAAGCTCATTTACACGTGCTTCTAAATGACAGATTTCTTCCGGTTTATCTCCCTTTGGAAAAAGCGTATGCCACCGGCTGTCCAAAACAAGAATCGGAACCTGTTTCCCTTTTAATGCTTCACGCACTTCCGTATTCAAATCAAAACTCTGCCTTTGTTTCATACGCAGTCCTCCTATTCCGGCAAATTGGAAATATTATAAGAAAGACGCATCAGACTTTCTGCCAAATGCACATTCTCCACTGCAACATTCTCCGGCAAATTCAAATCCGTCGCTGCAAAATTCCAAAATGCAGACACGCCATAATCCGCCAGCTGACCGGCGACGGAAGGTGCTATTGCCTTAGGAAGTGTAAGCGCCGCAATATCCACCGTATGCTGCAAAACAAACTCTTCCAAATCATTCATATCACTCACTTCAATCTCACCGATTTTCGTTCCTATTTTATCGGGAGATACATCAAAAATTCCGGAAACAACAAAGCCGCGCTTTGCAAATCCGGGATAATTTGCCAGGGCATGCCCTAAATTTCCTGCTCCTAATATAATAACATGATAATTACGGTCCAAACCGAGAATTCTTCCTATTTCATTTTTTAAGTAAGCAACATTATAGCCGTATCCCTGCTGGCCAAATCCGCCAAAATTATTAAAATCCTGTCGTATTTGGGAAGCCGTCACGTTCATCTGCTTACTCAGTTCACCGGAAGAAATACGATCTGTTCCATTGTCTAATAATTCACTTAAATATCTGTAATACCGCGGCAATCGTTTAATTACTGCGGAAGAAATCTTTTTTTCTGCCACCGGAAAATCCTCCTATTCTTTTCCCATTATAATGGAATGTTAAAAAATAGTCAATCTCCCCACAGAAGAAATGTTGCAAAAACAGTTGGTTTATTATAAAATACTAAAGCTGAAATAATAATTCGGAATTTCCGGTTCGAAGGAGGATAACCATGATCTTATCGTGTAACCATATTGATAAATCTTTTGCTGATAAAACCATTTTAAGAGATGCCACATTCTCCGTAAAAAAAGGAGAACGGGCAGCTATCGTTGGCCTCAATGGTGCCGGCAAGACAACACTTCTGCGCATTCTGGCAGGAGAATTAAATGCCGATGCCGGCGAAGTGATTCATGCCAGAGATACATCTTTTGGCTATCTTCCTCAGCAACAGGAATATGATTCTGATCAAACCATATACGATGAACTTTTAGCCGTAAAATCGGATGTAATTGAGATGGATTCGCAAATCCGTGCATTAGAAGATGAAATGACACATGTAACCGGAACGGAACTGGAACATTTATTAAACCGTTATCATCGCATGCAGACCGCCTTTGAATACGGGGAGGGATATACCTACAAAAGCAAAGTTCTCGGTGTAATTAACGGACTCGGATTCGGAGGAGAAGCCATGCACCGGCGAATTCATAATCTCTCCGGCGGACAGAAAACCCGCATTGCTCTTGGTAAACTTCTGCTGTCTGAACCGGATTTGCTTATTTTGGACGAACCAACCAATCATCTCGATTTAGAATCCGTTCGTTGGCTGGAAACCTATCTTACGGCTTATCACGGCAGTGTAATTGTTGTCTCCCATGACCGGTATTTTTTGGATCGGATTGCTGATAAAATAATCGAAATTGAACACGGAAAAGTAACATCATTTCCCGGAAATTATACAAATTATGCCGAAAAAAAAGCTCTGCTGCGCGAAAATGAAGTCCGCCGATATTACAATCAACAGCAGGAAATAAAACGTCAGGAAGCCGTTATTGACAAATTAAAATCATTTAACCGTGAAAAATCTGTCCGCCGGGCAGAAAGCAGGGAAAAAATGCTGAATAAAATAGAGCGGATAGAAAAACCCATAGAATATGAAAAATCAATGTCATTTACACTCACACCATCCGTAACAAGCGGCAATGATGTTCTCGATGTAAATGATTTTTCAAAAAAGTTTGGTGAAAATCAACTCTTTCATCCTATATCATTTAATATAAAGCGTGGAGAAAAAGTAGCTGTTCTTGGACAAAACGGTACCGGCAAGACAACACTCTTAAAAATGATTCAGGGACTTGTTCCGTCGGACAGCGGAACTGCCGTCACCGGCTCCCATGTTATAATCGGCTATTATGATCAGGAGCATCAGGTATTAAATGCGGATAAAACCATTTTTGAAGAAATTCAGGACGATTATCCTGATTTGTCCCATACGGCAATCCGAAATGTACTGGCAGCCTTTCTTTTTACCGGAGATGACGTTTTTAAGCCGATACATTTGCTCAGCGGTGGCGAAAAAGGGCGTGTTTCTCTTGCCAAACTTATGTTATCCAAAGCAAATTTTCTTCTTTTGGACGAGCCGACCAACCATTTGGATATCATGTCAAAAGAAATATTGGAAACAGCAATAAACAATTATGAGGGAACCGTCCTTTTTGTTTCCCATGACCGTTATTTTATTAATCGGACAGCTACGCGGATTCTTGATCTGACCGGTCAGAGTCTTCTGTCATATGCCGGTGACTATTCGTATTATCTGGAGAAAAAAGAAACCATGGAAAAATGCCATCTTACTCCTGCCGAAGACAAACCGGATACGGTTTCTTTTGACATATCAGACGCCAAAGCAGACTGGAAAGAGCAAAAAAGAATTGCCTCTCAAAGGAAAAAAATTGAAAACGAATACAACAAAACCGAACAACTGATTGCTTCTTTAGAAGAAAAAATTGCTTTTCTGGATGAAGAACTTCTCCGGCCGGAATACGCATACAACGCAGATAAATTGATGGAATTAACAAAAGAACGTGAACAGAAAGAAGCTGCCCTCACCGAATCCATGGAACAGTGGGAACAGCTTGCTGAAAGATTGGAGCAGATGTGATTCAATGTGAGAAACGCGCCGCTGTCTCATTGGCCTTTTTGTAAATTTCTTCCGGGTCCACCCCCACAAAGAACTCACCATCCTCGTACAAAATCTTTCCATCAACCATAGTTATTTTTATATTTTCCTTACTGCCGCTGTATACCAGATTTTTTTCCATATTATTTTCCGGCTGCATATTGGGACGCTTAAGATTTATCAGAATTAAATCTGCCAGCTGTCCCTCTTCGACAGTCATACCGTTTGACAGTCCCATAACCTTTGAACCTCCTATGGTAGCCATTCGAAGAATCTCAGCCGCATCCATGACGGCCGCATCCTTCGCACGCAGTTTTTGTAAAACAGCGGCAAGATACATTTCACGAAACATGTCTAATGCATTATTGCTGGCAGCTCCATCCGTTCCTATTGCCAAATTAATATTATATCTTTGTAATTCAATTAAGTCGGCTATTCCGCTGGCAAGTTTTGCATTGGAACAGGGATTGGTAATAATGGATACATCTTTTTCGGCACATATTTCCATATCCTTTTTATTCAACCAGACTCCATGAAATCCTCCGCCCCCATAATCAAACATTCCCAGCCTGTCGAGAAACTGAACCGGTGACATACCATAACGTTTTCTGCATTCCCTTACTTCTTTTTCTGTTTCTGACAAATGAAGAAAAACCGGCGCCCGATATTCATGAGCAAGTTCTGCCATACCTTCAAGCAATTTTCTTTGTGTTGTATATTCGGCATGAAATCCCAGTTGAAAAGAAACAAGCGGATTCATGGAATTAAGTATTTCATATTCTTCCCTTATCCGCTGCAGCGAACCCGTAAAATCATTTAATTCACCACAAAAAACGGTTCGAAATCCCATTTCTGCAGAAACTTTTGCATGAGCATAATTATCAATATACATATCAAAGTTTGAAGTAATGCCACTGGAAAGATATTCCAAAATTCCCACTCGGACAAACGTTTCAATATCCTCTTTTTTTAGTTTTGCTTCCATGGGAAAAACCTGCCTGTTTAGCCATTCCTGCAAAGGCAGATCATCGGCATATGAACGCAGAAATGTCATTGCCGAGTGCGTATGCGCATTCTTAAACCCGGGCATAATCAGGTTCTTCTCGCAATCTATTTCCCGGTCAAATTTTTCATTCCACGCTTTTTCTTCCCCTGTATAAGTAATCCGGTTCCCATTGACATGAACTTCACCTTCATGTATTGGTTCCCCTTTTTTCATAGAAAGAATTCTTGCGTTATAGAAACGTATCTTCACAATTAACACATCCTCTCAATCGAACACCGGACAAATTTCTTAAAAAGAGGTGCCGTACGTGCCGCTGTCTCTTTTACCTCTTCATGAGAAAGCGGTTCTGTCTGCGTTCCTCCTGCCATATTGGAAATGCAGGAAATGCCGCACACACGCATTCCCATATGCTTTGCAGTAATTGCTTCTACCGCTGTACTCATTCCAACTGCATCCGCTCCCATCATACGAAACATATGAACTTCTGCGGGTGATTCGTAACAGGGACCGGTCGTCTGAAGGTATACCCCCTCTTTTAGTTCAACGCCGCATTTTCCTGCTTCTTCTCGCAGCAAATCGCGTAATACCGTATCATATATTGTGTCCATGGAAGGAAAACGGACACCCCATTCTTCTCTGTTTGGTCCAATCAGTGGAGATGGAACAAATGAACTGATTTGATCTGTAATAAGCATAAGACTCCCCGTCGTTACTCTTTCACTGACTCCTCCTGCCGCATTCGTAAGAAACAGAATATCTGCCCCCAACAGTCTCATTACCCGGACGGGAAATACAACTTCTTCCATGGAATATCCCTCGTAATAATGTACCCGCCCCTGCATAATCACAACAGGCGTTTTCCCAATATATCCAAAAACAAATCTTCCTTTGTGTCCGTCAACTGTTGACACCGGGAATCCGGGAAGTTCTTCATAAGAAACAGAAAACTCCACATGGATTTCATCTGCCAGCGCGCCCAGTCCGCTTCCAAGTATTAATGCAACTTTGGGAATGAATTCCGTTTGCCTTCTAATTTGATTTACACAATTTTCTACCGTATCCGCCATATTTCCCTCCTGTTTGTAATATTATAAAAATTCAGCAAAAATCCTGTTACTCACATCTATTCCTTTACCGGTCAAAAAAACAGAATCTCCCTGACACGCCATCAGCCCCTGTTCTGCAAACCGGGATATCTGCAGTCCATAACACTCATGAAAACTTTCCTGAAATTTCAATTCGAAATCATTTATCGAGATTCCTTTCATCATCCGAAGTCCCAGGTACATAAACTCTGCCTTTGCGTCTTCTTTTGAAAGAAACTCTTTCTCATCTGTCGTCTCACCGTTTTTTTCTGTTATGTACAGATATTCATGCAGATTACGTACGTTAGTAAAACGGAAATCTTCCATCAGAGAAGCGGCTCCAATTCCCATACCCAGGTAATCGGAACGATCCCAGTATTTTATATTATGACGGCATTCTTTTCCTTTTTTTGCATAGTTAGAAATCTCATACCGCTGATAACCCGCAGCAGACAGAATTTGCTCTGTCCGTTCATACATAAAACGGTCGGTATCTTCATCAACAGGCGGTATCGCCGCATATTTTTCATAAAACGGTGTCCCTTCTTCAATAATGAGGCTGTATGAAGAAATATGTTCCGGTTCAAGATCTATCAAACGCTGCAGAGTAATTTCATAGCTATTCTTTGTCTGCTGCGGGAGTGCAAACATGACATCTACATTAACATTATCATATCCCATTTGCCGAACCATCTCATAGCTGTCCAAAAACTGTCTGTAATTATGGATGCGTCCCAGCTGCCGAAGCTCTTCATCAAATGTTGACTGCATACCGAGGCTGATTCGATTTACTCCTGCCTGCCGATAGAAAAGAAGTTTTTCTTTATCTAACGTCCCCGGATTACATTCTACCGTAAATTCCACATCGTTTGACAGGGAAAAACAATCTGATAATCCCTGAAACACAACATCCATGTCAGACACGGAAAGAATGGAAGGGGTACCGCCTCCAATAAAAACAGAATCCGCCACATAATCTTTTAGCGTTTCCTTCCGGCTTTCCATTTCTTTTCTTACGGCATTCACGTATTGATGTTTTACACATTCATCTGCAGAAAATGACAAAAAGTCACAATAATTGCATTTGCGTACACAAAATGGAATGTGTACATAAATCCCAAGATTTGAAGTCACGTTATTCTTCCTCGTCTAACTTTAACACACTCATAAATGCTTTCTGCGGTATCTCAACATTGCCAATCTGGCGCATACGCTTTTTCCCTTCTTTCTGCTTTTCCAAAAGCTTCCTTTTTCGGGAAATATCACCGCCATAACACTTGGCAAGAACATCTTTCCGAACCGCCTTCACTGTTTCTCTCGCAATCACCTTGTTTCCGATTGCAGCCTGAATCGGGATTTCAAACAAATGTCTCGGAATTTCGTTTTTCAGTTTCTGACACATCTTTCGTCCCCGCTCATATGCCGAACTTTCGTGAACAATAAAGGACAAAGCATCTACTTCTTCCTTATTTATCAGAATATTCAGTTTTACAAGTTCAGCCGGTTCATATCCCTTCATTTCATAATCAAAAGAAGCATAACCGCGCGAACGGGATTTTAGTGAATCGAAAAAGTCATATATTATCTCATTCAGCGGAAGCGTATATTTCAGCAATGCTCTTGTCTCTTCCATATATTCCATTCCCATGTAAACGCCGCGCCGTTCCTGACACAGCTTCATAATGGCACCGACAAACTCAGTCGTAACCATAATTTCTGCATCTACAACCGGCTCTTCCATATGCTCAATTTCAGACGGTTCCGGAAGATTCGAAGGATTCGTCACTTCAACCAGCTCGCCATTGGTTTTGTATACATGATAAACAACGCCGGGCGCTGTCGTTACAAGGTCAAGATTGTATTCTCTTTCCAGCCTTTCCTGAATCACCTCCAAATGAAGAAGTCCGAGAAAACCGCAGCGGAAACCAAATCCCAACGCCACAGAAGTTTCTGCCTCAAACTGCAGTGCCGCGTCATTTAACTGCAGTTTCTCCAATGCATCGCGCAAATCCTGATATTTTGCTCCATCTGCAGGATATAACCCGCAGTACACCATAGGCATGACTTTTTTATATCCGGGCAGCGCTTCAGCGCAGGGGGCATCTGCAGATGTCACCGTGTCACCCACTCTTGTCCCTTCTACATTTTTCAGGCTTGCCGTAATATATCCGACCATACCGGACGATAATTCATCACAGGGCATAAACCGGCCTGCGCCAAACGTCCCCACCTCAACTACTTCTTCTTCCATTTGGGTAGCCATCATACGGATTCTTGTTCCTTTTTTTACCGTACCGTCAAATATACGGCAAAAAATGATAACTCCCTTATAAGGGTCATAAAGTGAATCAAATATTAACGCTTTCAAAGGAGCATTGTCATCGCCGGATGGTGCCGGTATCTTCGTCACAATCTGTTCCAGCACTTCCTCAATATTGGTACCGAGTTTCGCGGAGATAAGCGGTGCATCTTCTGCTTCAATACCGATCACATCTTCAATTTCATTTTTAACGTGCTCCGGCTCTGCACTTGGCAGGTCAATCTTATTAATAACCGGCATAATTTCCAAATCATGATCAATGGCAAGATAACAATTTGCCAGAGTCTGCGCTTCAATTCCCTGAGCGGCATCCACTATGAGAATCGCACCCTCGCATGCCGCCAGACTTCTGGATACTTCATAGTTAAAGTCCACATGTCCCGGCGTATCGATGAGGTTAAAGTGATATTCTTCTCCGTTTTTGGCTTTATATATAAGACGAACTGCCTGCGATTTAATCGTAATACCACGTTCTCTTTCCAATTCCATATTATCCAAAACCTGTGCCTGCATCTCCCGGCTTGTCAGAAGTCCTGTCTTTTCTATGATACGGTCTGCAAGGGTCGATTTTCCGTGGTCAATATGTGCCACAATACAGAAATTTCTAATATGTTCTTTATCAATTACTGACATAGTTGTAAACATTTCCTTTCTCATGCTGAAATATATCCATTATATTAGCATAAAATATCCGTATTTTCCACAAAAACATTTCCTTGTCTTTTCTTCGTTTATGTTGTAGAATACAGGTAGTTTACGTTAGGAGGATTTATACCATGAGGAAACAATATTCTCTGCTGCTCATAACAGGTTTAATTGCCGGACTTTTGTATACACCGGTTTCCACAAATGCAGCTACCATAAAACTCAACAAAAAAAAGCTCAGCCTGTATCCCGGAAATTCAGCTGTCCTTAAGGTTAAAGGTACATCCGCAAAAGTTAAATGGAGCTCCGGGAAAAAATCCGTAGCCACCGTTTCAGGCAAAGGAAAAGTAACTGCCCTGAAAGCAGGAAAAGCAAAAATTACCGCTAAGACAGGAACAAAAAAACTTTTTTGCACCGTTACGGTAAAAAAACGTCCTTTAGGAAAAGGAACAAAGGCAAGTCCTAAATCCGCATACAATACGAACAGTTTTACCTATTATGAAGAAGGTAAGAAAATTGGAAAAATGTCAATGACGCTGCAATACTTTGCATCCGGCAGTACCGCAGCCAAAATGGCAAAGAAAAATTCTACCAATCTGGTTCCGAAAGCGAATCAGGAGTATATTTACTTCCGATTCAGGATAACATATCATTCCGGTTCCCAGACGATTAAGGCAAAAGATGTTTTCAATTATTATTACAATATTTACGGAAATAATTCTACAAAACAAATGACGAATCTGGATTGGGGATTCTTTTTCGAAGATGTCGACGATCTTGGTCAGGTACTTCTTTCACCGGGCAACACCGTAACATGCGGAAAGGCTGTTCTGGTGAACAAAGGCTGTTCCCCTTATACTTATCGAATCCAAACCGGTAAAAACACTTACACATGGTTTACTACTGAAAAATAAGAACAAAAAAGAAGAAATCACAATGCGATTTCTTCTTTTTTGTTCTTATGATTTTATTAAAACACATCCATGCGGCGGAATAAAAACAGTATCCGAAATCATAATCTTCTTTTTCTCCCAAACATTCTCCACTTCCTTTTTATCGTTGACATAAACGGAAGGCCGGATAGCGCATTCCCGGTCAGATATGTTAAAAATTGCCGTATAAACGGCTTGCGCCTCTTTGTCCTCTACACGCCATACAATTGTTGTATCGTCGCGAAATGATTCACGTGCCATGCCTGCCGGAAGGTTCAAAAGATGAAGAACCTCTTTGTTTGTCAGCATTTTTTTCGTATCATCATCCAGTTTCGTAAGCTCTGCACCTAACATCAACGGAGATTGGAATATACACCACAAAGTCATCATTGTTTTCTGTTCATCCCTCGTCAACCGGGATTTTCGTTCATCATCAAAACCTTTCCCGATACAGCCAAACGGAAGCATGTCACAATCCGGATAACCACCGTATCTTCCCAGTCCCTGCCAATTACGGCAACGGTCAAACATATCACGCAGTGAGGGCCAGTTATCCCACAAATCATCTGTTATCCGCCACATATTGGCATGTTCATGATAAAATTCATTTTCACTTACCAGTGCAGGTCCCGGCGAAAGACTAAGCACCATATCCCTTCCGCTGCGTTCTATCGCACGGCGAAGCATAACAATCTCCTCTCTGGAGGAATCGGCGTCCATACGGCATATGTCATCACATTTGATAAAATCAACACCCCATTCGGCATACAGAGAAGCAAGCGAATCATAATACTCCTGTGCTCCTTCCGCTCCCGGTGTTACACCATACATATCCGGATTCCACCCACAGATGGAATAAGGATTTGCGATATCATTGGCCGTTCGCCCGCTTCCCAATATTTTTGTCCTCATGTAAGCTGCCACTCTTGGAATCCCTCTCATAATATGAATTCCAAATTTCAATCCTTTTTTATGCACATATTCCGCCAATGGCGCAAATCCTCTTCCACCGGATGCAGAGGGAAATCTTTTTTCGCATGGCAAAAGCCTTCCATACTCATCTATTTCCACTTTGCAAAAAGGCACATACTGATATTGGTCTCTCTGTTCACCTGCCTCATAAGAATACCACGCAATGTCTACCACCACATATTCCCAGCCGAACTCTTTTAGGTGCTCCGCCATATAATCGGCATTTGAACGAACCTGTTCCTCATTTACTGTTGTATCGTAGTAATCATAACTGTTCCACCCCATCGGCGGTTTTTTCATCATAACCAATTGATTTTTCCTCCATTATTTTAATTTCATTGTTTTCAGCACACCTGTTTTTTTATTCAATAATTTCCTGTAACTCTTTTTCTTCTTTTTCGGAACTTTAATTACCGCTTTTTTATTTATTCCCGTAAACGCTTTTTTTCCAATTTTTTTGATTTTAGTTCCTTTTATTACAATCTTCTTTATTGATTTCATTTTATAAAATGCCTTTGAAGCAATCGAAGTCACCTTATAGGAACTGCCATTTATTTTTATTGTGGCCGGAACTACAATTTTCTTTTTATTTGCAGATTTAATCACCTCCACTTCCCGTCGTGTAATATTTGTAACACGATATGTTAAATTTCTTTTTTTTACGACTTTTCTTTTCTTTATCCCGGAAGTTGTCGTTTGAGAAGATACCGTTGGCTTTGCCGCTGATGCTTCTCCCCCTGTCTGTACCGGTGTCGCCGTCGGTGTCGCTGTAGCATTCGCCATACGTTCTTCTTCTAATTCCTTTTCTGAGCGGTGTGTTCCCCACAAACAGGTATTATCATTCCCTATCGCAGAAAATGTCATTACCTGTTCTGCTTCTTCTTTTTCATTCCACTGAAGGAAAAAGACTCCTTTATATGGCTCCCGAAAACATAATATGTTCCATCTTCTGCTTTCAATATGGATGGATCGTGCACATTAACTCTTGTCGGTGTTTCCGGCATTTGGGTATTTTGTCCTGCTTCAACCGCTTTTATTGTCGATTCGGACAATATTGATAATACCAGAATGAAAGAAAGAAAAATCGCTGTCTTTTTTTTGATTTTCACACTATCATCCTCCTGTTTGATTTTTTTATTCGTACTTTACCCTATCGTGGTTTGATTTTCCATGTAACAGCGTGACACAGACATGTAAAAATGTGACCTTTGACACAAGAGAATATGTTGTGTTATTCTTATTGAAAATATACTTATTAGGAGTGATTTAAATGGATTATAAATTATTTGATGAATGTTATTTTGTCAGTTATTGTGATTACGAAGATTTACGTATGTATGAGGTCGGTTCATATCAGTGTCCTCCCTGTTATTCTTATGGTCCCGTTGTCCGCGAGCATTATGTTCTTCACTTCATCCGGGAAGGAAAAGGGATATTGCGACTGGGTGGAAAAGAGTTTTCCGTCCGAAAGAATCAGGCATTTATCACTCCGCCGGATGAACTTCTTTATTATGAAGCGGATGAAAAAGAACCCTGGAGTTATATATGGATTATTATAAATGGCAAAAAAGTTCCTGATTTGTTTTATCAGGCGGGAATTAGCTTCAGCAATCCTATTTACACTCCGACATCTCCCTGCCCGCAGATTGCAGACTGTATGCAGTCACTTCTTCTGAATATGGGAAATGAATATCTGTGCATTGGAACTTTATATCATCTCTTTCACCATATAATCAACACTTCACAAAACAGATATCTGTCGGAATCAGCCTGCGATGCATCTCTGCCTTATATCCGAAAAGCAATTCAGTTCATTCGTGAAAAGTACCCGGAGCCGATAAGAATTCAGGATATTGCCCAATACTGTGGTCTTAATCGTTCTTATCTGTCACGTATTTTTACC